>NZ_RZOS01000009.1:0-39961 GCF_004022605.1 Mesorhizobium sp. M4B.F.Ca.ET.089.01.1.1 | reverse complement strand
GTCGGAAGAACCGCCGAAGAAGGCCAGCCGGCGATGGCCCTTGCCGATCAGGTGGGCGGTGGCGAGAAAGGCGCCGCGATGATTGTCGGGCGCGATCACCGGGATGCGGCTCTCCGGCAGCCGGCGCATGGCGAAGACAACCGGAACGCCGGCTGTCTCGATGCGGCGGAAAGCGCCCGGCGTGGTGCCGCGCGCCGGCGACACGATCAGCCCGGCGACGCCCTGCTCCATCAGCGACTTCAGCACTTCTTCCTGGCGCACCGGGTTCTCGGCCGTGTTGGCGATGAAGGGCACGATGCCGGCCGACTGGAAGACGCGCTCCATGCCGACCGCCAGCTCGGTGAAGAAGGGATTGGTGAGATCGTTGATGACCATGCCGATGACGTTGGAGTGAGCCTTGCGCAAATTGGCGGCGCCGCGGTTGTAAACGTAGCCGACATCCTCGATCGCCTTGCGCACCTTGACCGCCGTCTCGGGCCGGATCAGCCCGCTGCCCTGCAGCACGAGCGATACCGTCGACTTGGACACGCCCGCCTCGCGGGCGATGTCGAGTATCGTCGCCTTGGCCCGGCTGGCCATCCAGATCGCTCCTCCCGGTTTGGTCAAATTTATTGGAACGTTCTAATCATGGGATGCAGCGAGAGTCAATCCGGTTTTCTGGAAAACGGAAAAATCGACAATTCTCTTACATCAACGCCTTATTCGGTAAGGGAAGTTGTGTTGCGTTGCAGCATTCCGGCGGGTCGAGCGCAAAAATCATAAAGCTTCTTGATTTATTGGAACGTTCCATCTATCGGCGCTGCCAAAGGGAGAGTTTCATGGACATCACCTTGCCAGGCGAGGGTGGCCGTCGCGCCAGCTACCGGCTTCTTGGCCGGCCTGCGCAGCCGGTTGCCGGGGCGCGCTTTTCGCGCATCGCCTATGCCGCCGCCCATGTCGTCGCCGACCCGCTTGCGATGACCGACCCGTGGTCGCTGCCCGTCGTCGACTGGGACAGGACGATGGCGTTCCGCCATCATTTGTGGCGGCTCGGCTTCCGCATCGCCGAGGCGATGGACACCTCGCAGCGCGGCATGGGTTTCGACTGGGCAAGCGCGAAGGAATTGATCCGCCGCTCGATCGCAGAGGCGCGGACCGTCGAAGGGGCCGATCTCGCTTCCGGGGCGGGCACCGATCATCTGGCGCCTTCCGCTGCGAGCACGCTCGACGATGTGATTGCCGCCTATGAGGAGCAGTTCGGCTTCATCGAGGGGCAGGGCGGCAAGGCGATCATGATGGCGAGCCGCGCGCTGGCGGTGGTCGCCAAAGGTCCGGACGACTATGCCCGCGTCTACGACCGGATTCTGTCGCAGGCGTCCGGCAAGGTGATCCTGCACTGGCTGGGCGACATGTTCGACCCGGCCCTGAAGGGATACTGGGGCAGTGGTGATTTCGAGACGGCGCTCGATACGGTCGTGGCCATCATCGAGCGGCATGCCGGCAAGGTCGAGGGCATAAAGATATCGCTGCTCGATGCCGGCAAGGAGGTGGCGCTGCGGGACCGGTTGCCGGACGGCGTCGTCATGTTCACCGGCGACGATTTCAACTACCCCGAGCTGATCGCCGGCGACGGCAGCAAGCACTCGCATGCCTTGCTCGGGATTTTCGACGCCATCGCGCCGGTCGCCAACGCGGCGCTGGCCAGGCTCGCCGATGGCGACCGCGCCGGCTATGACGCGCTGATGGAGCCGACGGTGCCGCTGTCGCGCAAGATCTTCGAGGCGCCGACCGAGTACTATAAGGCCGGCATCGTCTTCATGGCCTGGCTCAACGGCCACCAGGAGCATTTCGCGATGGTCGGCGGCATGCAGTCGGCGCGCGGCATCCTGCATTATGCCGATGTGTTCCGGCTGGCCGACCAGGCGGGATTGCTGGCCGATCCCGCGCTTGCGGTGGCCAGAATGAGGAGCCTCTGCGCAGTCGCGGGTATTTGACGGCGACGCCCGATCGGTTCCGATCGAAGACCACAAATTTGCCTTGGCCGGACAAATCTGTTTTCCCTATGCGTCCCGAGGGGCGGGCGAAGACGGACAATGACGGGCAAAGTGGCGCTCATCACCGGCGTGACCGGGCAGGACGGAGCCTATCTGGCGCAATTGCTGCTTGAGAAGGGTTACGTCGTCCACGGCGTCAAACGCCGCTCGTCCTCGTTCAACACCGGGCGCATCGACGACATCTATGTCGATCCGCATGAGCGCGACGCGCGGCTCTTCCTGCACTATGGCGATCTGACCGACGCGGCCAACCTGATCCGCCTCGTGCAGGAGACGCGGCCCGACGAAATCTACAATCTCGGCGCCCAGAGCCACGTCCAGGTGAGTTTCGAGGAACCGGAATACACCGGCAACGCCAATGCGCTGGGGACGCTCAGGCTGCTGGAGGCGATCCGTATCCTCGGCCTTGAAAAGTCGGTGCGCTTCTATCAGGCCTCGACCTCCGAGCTCTACGGCAAGGCCTCGGAAGCGCCGCAGAACGAGACCACGCCCTTCCGTCCGCGCTCGCCCTATGCGGCAGCCAAGCTCTACGCCTACTGGACGACGGTCAACTACCGCGAGGCCTATGGCATGTTCGCGGCCAACGGCATCCTGTTCAACCATGAGAGCCCGCGCCGTGGCGAGACCTTCGTCACCCGCAAGATCACGCGCGCCGTGGCCGCGATCCATCACCGGCGGCAGGATACGCTCTATCTCGGCAATATCGACGCCAGGCGCGACTGGGGCCACGCGCGCGACTATGTCGAAGGCATGTGGCGCATTCTGCAGCACGACAAGGCCGACGACTTTGTGCTGGCGACCGGCGAGACGCATTCGGTGCGCGAATTCGTCGAGCTGGCTTTCGCCGAGACGGGACGCACCATCCAGTGGCAGGGCCAGGGCGCCGACGAGGTCGGCATCGACGCCGGCTCAGGTGCGATTGTGGTGCGCATCGACCCGCGCTATTTCCGGCCGACGGAGGTCGACCACCTGGTCGGCGACGCGTCCAAGGCCAGGGAGAAGCTGGGCTGGTCGCACAGGACCGGGTTCAGGGAGCTGGTGGCGGAAATGGTGCAGGCCGATCTCAAGCGTTCGGCCGTACCGTAGCGGCCGGTGAACGCGGTTCGGGGGCGAGTTCATGATCTTCGATCTCAGGGGAAAACGGGTGTTCGTCGCCGGGCATCGCGGCATGGTCGGCTCGGCGATCGTGCGCCGGCTGGCGGGCGAGGATTGCGAGATCCTGACGGTCGCGCGCAGCGAGCTCGACCTGCTCGACCAGGCCGGCGTGCGGCGCTGGATGGCCGAGCACAA
Organism: Mesorhizobium sp. M4B.F.Ca.ET.089.01.1.1; assembly: GCF_004022605.1. Classification (NCBI taxonomy): domain Bacteria; kingdom Pseudomonadati; phylum Pseudomonadota; class Alphaproteobacteria; order Hyphomicrobiales; family Phyllobacteriaceae; genus Mesorhizobium; species Mesorhizobium sp. M4B.F.Ca.ET.089.01.1.1. Next base: position 36,638 of record NZ_RZOS01000009.1, on the reverse strand, counting down.
GCCGGACGCGGTGGTCATGGCGGCCGCCAAGGTCGGCGGCATCCTGGCCAACGACACGCTTCCGGTCGACTTCCTGCACGAGAACCTTGTCGTGCAGACCAATGTCATGGAGAGCGCATTTCGCAGCGAGGTGCAAAAGCTCCTGTTCCTGGGCTCGTCCTGCATCTATCCAAAACACGCGCCGCAGCCGATCCCGGAAGACGCGCTGCTGACCGGGCCGCTTGAGCCCACCAATGAATGGTATGCGGTCGCCAAGATCGCCGGGCTGAAACTTTGCCAGGCCTACCGGCGGCAATATGGCGTCGACTACATCTCGGCGATGCCGACCAACCTCTATGGTCCGGGCGACAATTTCGACCTGACCAGCAGCCATGTCGTGCCGGCCCTGATGCGCAAGGCCCATGAGGTCAAGCGCGCCGGCGAACGGACACTTCAGGTCTGGGGATCGGGCAGGCCGATGCGCGAGTTCCTGCATGTCGACGATGCCGCCGACGCGCTGGTCTGGCTGTTGAAAAACTATTCCGGCGACGGCCACGTCAATGTCGGCTCGGGAGAAGACATCAGCATTGGGGAGCTTGCCCGCACGATCCTGTCCGTGGTCGGCGTAGAAGCCACGGTCACCTTCGACGCCACCAAGCCGGACGGCACGCCGCGCAAGTTGATGGACGTGTCGCGCCTGTTTGCCACGGGCTGGCATCCGCGCTACTCGCTGCGCGATGGATTGGAACAGACCTATGCGTGGTTTCTCCGGCATGTCGAGAAAGGCGACGTCCGCCTCGGCGCGGGCTGAACTGCAAGCGACGCTGATTGCCGCAACGCGAAGGGACGGGCTGGGCAGCCGCCTTTTGGCAATGGCCAATGCAAAGTCGGTCGCGGACGCGTTCGGCTATCGCTTCGGCTTCACCTGGAACCGGACGGCCGTTGCGGACAAGACCTTCCACGTCGTCGATGTCGTAGACAGGATCTTCTCCGCCGAATTCATCGAACGGCATTGGCTGGGGGCACGGATCAGAGAATCCGATTTCGATGTTCTCGATGCGGCCGCGCTCCAGAAGCTCAGGCTTGAAGATGGCAAGCGACCAGGCAATCCGAGCGGTTGGATCTGCGACGACTTTCGCGTCCTGGATCCTTTTCGCGGTGGCGAAGCCGGGCTCTTCGACGCATCCCGGGCGCTGCGCAGCTTAGGCTTCTCGGACAGCGTGCGGCAGGCGACCGACGAAGCCGCCCGCAATCGATTTCCACGCCCCATGGCCGCGCTGCATTTGCGCAGCGGCGACATTGTCCGTGGCAAATACCGGACGCGGCTGGTCTTCGGTCGCAAGGTCATCCCCGCGACGCTGGCCAAGGCGATCGTGAGGGAGTTGTCCTCGATGGGCCTGGCGACGCTGCTGATCGGAGAGGACCGCGCCACGCTCGACTATCTGAAGGCTGAAACCGGGGCGTCGCTGGCGGAGGACTTCGGAGCCGGCGCGTTCGAGGACCGGACGCAGCGGGCATTCTTCGAAATGGCGTTGATGGCGCAATGCCAGCGGATCCATGCAGGCAGCAGCATCTTTGCCTCGATTGCGTCGCTGATGGGCGGCATTCCCATGATCGGAACGAACACCCTGTTCGACAAATCCCGAGCCGCGGAAATCATCCTGGACGAATTGAAGGATCGCCAGGCAGACTATCATCCGCTCGAGGCTGCCTTCGGCTATCAAGCGGCCTTTCTCAACCTGGAAGACCGGATCGGTCCGGCGCAGGCGCGTGACATCCTCGAGAGGGCTCACGGGCTGGATCCGCAAAACGACGTCTATGCCCTGAAAATGGCCTCGGCCTATTTTCGCGAGCACGACTATCCGTCGGGCGAGGCTGTCTTGCGGTCGCGGATGGCAGCGCAATTCCAGGCCCGCCCGCAAATCCCATTGCCGATGATGAAAGTCCTCGGAGACGAGGCTTCGGGCGGCTTTGTCCTGATGAGGGACTTCGAATTCTTCCTCGCGGCGGCCAGGGCTGGCTATCCCTGTGCTGCGGCGTGCTCGGCCTGGATCCGCCAGCAGGTGTCGGCCGAGAGGAAGGCGGCGCTGGCGATGGCGCGGCAGGCGGTGACCGCGGAGCCGGCAAATCGCATGTTCAGGAAAATCGAACGGCGAATAAGGCAGGGTCGAAAACCGAAAGCGGGGCTGCTGGCGAAGTTAAGGTGGCGGCTCGCCGGACTGGCGCGGTTCTAACGCTCCGCGCCGAACCAGGAGGCGCGATCGCCCGGGGCATCGTTCGCCAATTTTTTTCCGATTCGTTTGAACCAATCCATCGAGGGGCGCGACCCAGCGCCGCGTAACAAACGCGGTCATAAAGGAGAACGCCCATGTTTACTGTTTCAAGAAACGTCTTGCTTGCCGTCGTCGCCGCTTCGGTGGTCGCGGGCTGCAAGACGATCACCCCCCGGGATTGCGACAACCTCAAGCCGAACGTCACCTATCACGGCAAATGCTGCGGCATTGGCGATGCGCCGTGCCGCGAAGGCAAGAACGGCAATCACGACCACAGGCCCGATCCCCGGCCGCAGTGAAGGCGGGGGATCAAGGCCGCAGGGAGTAGGTCGGGTCGTACTCCACCTTTTAGTTGCATCCTTCGTTCAATTGGTTGTGTTCCAGTCATATTAGCTGGCACGTATATGTTTCATAGCCGGCGCCCGCCCTTCGATGACCACGCCGGTCAGGCTCGGCACCTGCTGGCCTCCCCGCCACAGATGCCGGGCCGCCCCTTCCTCTGCGGGTGCTTCCGGTGCATCGGTCCTCTTACAAGTCCTCGACGGGGCGATTTGCCCAACAGGAGGTCGCAGTGGGTTAGCTGCAATCATCCAAAGCAGCTATCGCCGCGCCAGTCAGCGTCTTCGGCTGCTGCGTCGAGTAAGCTAAATCGACATCTCGGAAGCGGGCGCACGCTTGGCATGTCCGCCAAGACGGTCGACAAGGCGCACGGTCATCAGCACGATTTGTAAAAGGAGGCGGCCGAGAACGAGCGGTTTTTTGCGTGCCCCACGACGGAGGCAGGTCGCCAAGTTATTGAAAGGATGGTGGGCGTGACAAGGATTGAACTTGTGACCCCTGCAATGTCAATGCAGTGCTCTCCCGCTGAGCTACACGCCCATCCGATGCCGCGCATACACCATTTTTGATCCAGCGCGTCAATAGGTGGAAAAACGAAAGAAGGGCTCGTTTTGTCGCGCCCCGAAGGCGCGCCGGGATCGAGCCGGAAACGCCTCAGGCCGCCTGCAGCATCTTTTCGACCTCATTGACGAGGTCGCGCAGGTGGAACGGCTTCGACAGCACCTTGGCGTCCTTCGGCGCCTTGGAGTCGGGATTGAGCGCGACGGCGGCGAAGCCGGTGATGAACATCACCTTGAGGTCGGGGTCGATCTCGGTGGCGCGGCGCGCAAGCTCGATGCCGTCCATCTCCGGCATGACGATATCGGTCAGAAGCAGCGAGAACGGCTCCTCGCGCAAGCGTTCGTAGGCGCTGGCGCCATTGTCGAAATCGCTCACCTGATAGCCGGCGCGCTCCAGTGCCTTGACGAGGAACCGGCGCATATCGTCATCGTCTTCCGCCAGCAGAATGCGTGCCATCATATCCCGTCCGAATCACCCGCCCAACCTTGGCGCCGGGCTAGCCCGTTAACCATCCTGTATATGAGGAGGTGACGGTAAACATCAAGTGAACGAAGGCCGTATTATACTCAGTTCGGGCAGGGGTTCGGGGCGCCTAAAAGCTGGACATGCGGCTGTCGAAATGGCAGTTTTGACTCATGATGCAGTGCTGTTTCCTGGTTCATTCACATTGAAGACGGCAGCCGAGGATTTTTCGGTCGTTCCACCCTTCGAAATCCGATCGGGCGCCGAGCAGCGCGTCCCCTTCCTGTTCAACTCGCCGCATAGCGGCCGCCACTATCCCGAACGCTTTCTGGCCATGGCCAGGCTCGACCGCAACGCCATCCGCCGGTCCGAGGATTGCTACGTCGACGAATTGTTCGGCGGCGCTGTTGCGCTCGGCGCGCCGCTGCTGGCGGCGAATTTCCCGCGCGCCTATCTCGACGTGAACCGGGAACCTTGGGAGCTCGACCCGCGCATGTTCGCCGAGCCGGTGCCGTCCTTCTGCAACATCCGCTCGGCGCGAGTGGCTGGCGGATTGGGCACCGTGCCCAAGCTCGTCGGGGAGGGGCTCGACATCTATTCCGGCCGTTTGCCGCTGGCCGAGGCGGTGGCGCGCATCGAGACCGTGTACAAGCCCTATCACGAGACGCTGAAGCGGCTTTTGACCCGCACGCATGCCAGGTTCGGCTACGCGGTGCTGATCGACTGCCATTCGATGCCGGCAAGCATCAGGGTCGGCGACAACGGCGTGCGACCGGATTTCATCATCGGCGACCGTTTCGGGATTTCCGCGACGGCGGCGCTGACCGAGACGGCGATCGCCCTGCTCACCGGCATGGGCTACACGGTGGCCCACAACAAGCCCTATGCCGGCGGCTTCATCACGGAGCATTACGGCCGTCCGGCGCGCCATCTGCATGCGCTGCAGATCGAGGTCAATCGCGGGCTCTACATGAACGAGCGGACGTTCCAGAAATCCGCCGGCTTCGACGCGCTTGCCGACGACCTCACCCGCTTCTCGGCCGATCTGATGGCGATGCCGGACCATCATTTCGTCGATCTGCCGCTGGCCGCCGAGTAACGCAAGGGGCGCCCCGCCCGCGCCGCGGGCCGGTGAAAAAAAGACCGCATCGTTTTCACGACACGGTCGAAGTCTAGGGAGGAAACGCCCAAGGAGGGCATGGACAGGAAAACCTGTCCGAGAACAAATCTATTGTGCGATGCACAAATGTCAATCGACTTCAGGCTTTTTTAATTCACAGTGAATGGGAAATTGCGTTTCGGTGGCGTTTGCGTGACATTCAGGCAACAGTTGCCGCGGCGCTAAAGTGATCCCTCCCCTTGTTCCGGCAGGAAATCATCGGCAAAGGACGGCATGCTGCAAAGCGGGAGAATCAGTTGGACATCAGCATCGACTTCATCCGGCGCATCGCGCATGCCGCCGCCGCTGAGACCTTGCCGCGCTTCCGCAGCCAGGGCGCGGTAACCAACAAGGAGGCTGGCAGCTTCGATCCGGTCACCGAAGCCGATCGCGAGGCCGAGCGGGCGATCCGCGCACTGATATCGGCCGAATATCCCGATCACGGCATTCTCGGCGAGGAGCACGGCAGCGAGAACATTTCCAGCCGGCATGTCTGGGTGATCGATCCGATCGACGGCACGCGTGCCTTCATCTCCGGCCTGCCGGTCTGGGGAACGCTGGTCGGACTGACCGTCGAGGGCGACGCCGTCGCCGGGCTGATGTCGCAGCCTTTCACCGGCGAGCTGTTCTATGCCAACGCGTCCGGTTCCCACTACGAGGGGCCGGGCGGGCCGCGCAAGCTTGCGACGCGCAAGACGACCGACCTCGCCAAGGCGACGCTGTTCACGACGACGCCGGCGCTGTTCAAGGGCGAGGCGCGCACGCGCTACGACCAGTTCGAAAAGCAGGTCCAGCTCGCCCGCTACGGCACCGATTGCTATGCCTTCGCCATGGTCGCCGCGGGAAGCGTCGACATCGTCGCCGACCCCGGGCTGAAACCCTATGACATCGTGGCGCTGATCCCGATCATCGAGAAGGCCGGCGGCGTCGTCACCACGTTTGAGGGCGGACCGGCGGAGAAGGGCGGGGACATCCTCGCGGCGGCGACGCCGGAGCTGCACGCGGCGGCGATGGCTGCTCTGCGCGACTGAGAGCCCGCGGTCGATCCCCGGGCGCGACTGACGGCCGTTGGTCCTGAGTGTCCTCGGTCATGGACGCCATGACAGTGCCCGGGCGCTGATCAGGGCGCGTCGCCGGTTCCGGGAATGAAGGCGTCGAAGGCGGCGAGAAGCTGCTCGCGATAGAGGTCCTTCTCCTGCAGGATCTCGTGGCGGGCGCCGTCGATCATCAGCAGCGAGCCGAGGCGCAGGCGCCTGGCATAGGCTTCCACCGCCTTGGTTGAGACGACCTGGTCGGCACCGGCGGCGATCACCAGCATCGGAACCTGGATCGCGCCCATGAAATCCGGATCGCTTATCTTGACGGAGGCCTCGGCGGCCGCCTTCAGCCAGCGGATCGTCGGCCCGCCGAGCGCCAGTTGCGGCCAGGCTTCGTAGATGCCGGTGTTGCGCCGGTAGCGCGCGGGATCGGACGTCACCTTGTTGATCTCGAACGGCGTCGTCTCCTTCGGTCGCGGTCCCATCGCGGCATAGAGCCGGCCAAGGCCGATCGCGCAGAACACCGCGCAGACGCGGCGGACGGTGCTTATCGACACCGGCAGATCGGGCAAGGTCAGGAAAGGCGCGATCAGCACCATGCGCCGCACCCGATTGACCATCGAAGGCGAGGCGAGCAACGCGACCACCGCTCCGGCGGAATGGGCCAGGATGTAGTAGGGCCCGCGACAGTCAGGCAGTACCACCTCCTCGAAGAACTGCTCGAGATCGCTGGCGTAGTCGCGGAAGCTGCGGACGTAGCCTCGCTGCCGGTCGCCGATCAGCCGGTCGGAGCCGCCCTGGCCGCGCCAGTCGAGCGTGGCGACGCCGAAGCCGCGGCCGCAAAGATCGCGGATGGTCTCGAAATATTTCTCAACGCACTCGTTGCGCCCGGTGAGCAGGACCACGGTGCCCTTGAGCGGGCGGGTGGTGGCGGCAAAGACGCCGTAGCGGATCTTCTTGCGGTCACGCGTGGTGAAGAAGCCGCCGGCGGCGTTCTCTGGCGGCGGATTGTCCGGCGTCTGATAAAAGAGATCCGTCATTCGGCGTTTCGTTCTTTGCTCCGTCGCCCGAGCTGGCGAGGCGTCGCATGGTGATAGACGGCCATGCGGCAAAAGCAAAGGCGTCGCGAAGGCGAGGTGGAGACAACGAACGAGGCCGGAAGCAGCGTTGGCGGCCTCCGGCCTCTGTCGATCCGGGAGGAAGGGACGTTAACACCCGGCTCGGCCTCGTCGCGGCGTCTGTTGGGCGCGCCGCCTGATCCTTGATCCTGGCCACACCCTAACGCCGCCTGGCTGAACGCAGGCCGAAGCCGCGGTTCATCTGCCGTTCATCGAGGCGGAGATGTCGTGTCCGCAAAAAGTCTTGAAATGCCCTTTTGCGCTTCCCAAATGTCTGGTGCGGTCGCCGATGTCGGGACCGCTGGCCCATCCGAAGCGCCATTCCGGGTTTCGCAGCGGCCAAACGCAAACTCTGTTGCTCAATAGGAGAACACCCCATGCGTCACGTTGATTTTTCCCCGCTTTATCGTTCGACCGTCGGTTTCGACCGTCTCTTCACCATGCTCGATTCGCTCGGCCAGCCCGACGGCGCGCAGACCTATCCGCCCTACAACATCGAGCGCACCGGCGAGAACGCCTACCGAATCTCGATGGCGGTTGCCGGCTTCTCGGAAGACGAGATCTCGATCGAAGCCCACCGCAACGTGCTGACCGTCAAGGGTGAGCGCAAGGAAGAGGGCAATGGCGAGGGCTCCGAGCTGCTCTATCGCGGCATCGCGTCCAGGGCTTTCGAGCGGCGTTTCCAGCTCGCCGACCATGTCGAGGTCGAGGGCGCCACGCTGAAGAACGGTCTGCTCTTCGTCGACCTCAAGCGCAACATCCCCGAGGAGCTGAAGCCGCGCAAGATCGCGATCACCCAGTCCTCGGACAAGGCCAGGCAGATCGAGGCCAAGGCGGCCGCCTAAGCGCGGGCTCCAGCCTCAAAAGTCCGTCTCCTCCCGAGACGAAAGCGGCGCCGAGAGGCGCCGCTTTTTGTTTGCACGGATTTCTGTGCCATCCGTAACAAAGGCTTCTGGCCCTTTTGAAGCAGGCGCCGGCCCAGCATGAAGGGCGATGTCCGATTTTTCCCTGGCGCTGACGGCAACCATCGCCATCACCTTCCTGCTGGCCGGCATCGTCAAGGGCGTGACCGGTATGGGCTTGCCGACGCTGGCGATGGGGCTTCTGGGCGCGGTCATGCCGCCTGTCACCGCGGCCTCGCTGCTGATCGTGCCGTCCTTCGTCACCAATGTCTGGCAGCTGTTCGCCGGGTCGAGCTTCGCGTCGATCCTGCGCCGGCTGTGGCTGATGATGGCCGGCATCATGGTCGGCACGATTGCGGGCGCGCGGCTGCTCGCCAGCGACAATGTCAAATGGACGACCGCCGGCCTCGGCGCCGCCCTTGTCCTCTACGCCGCCTACACACTCCTGGCGCGCCAGCCCGGCATTCCGGCCCGGGCAGAGCGCTGGCTGTCGCCCATCATCGGTGTCCTCACCGGCCTCGTCACCGGCGGCACCGGCGTCTTCGTGGTGCCGGCCGTGCCCTACATCCAGGCGCTGGGGCTCGGCAGGGACGACCTGATCCAGGCGCTCGGCCTTTCCTTCACCGTGTCCACCACCGCGCTGGCGCTTGGCCTCGCCTCGCACGGAGCGTTCGAGGTCGAGCATCTCGCGATGTCGTCGCTGGCGGTGCTGCCGGCCCTGCTCGGCATGTGGCTCGGCCAGCTGCTCAGGCAGCGCATCAGCCCGGCGACCTTCCGGCGCTGGTTTCTGATCTTCCTGATCGTGCTTGGCCTGGAGCTGCTGGCGCGACCGTTCCTGGGCTAGCCATTAGCCTTTTGCCGCCAGCGCAGCCTCGACATTTTGTCGGTGAACGGCTTCGTATGGCGCGAAATACTCGACGGCCGTCGAGGCAAACATGTCCGCGCCGAAGGTCCTCAGATCCTGCTTAGCCAGGTCAGGCACTTGCCGGCAGGCAAGCAGTTTTCGAACATAGGCCTGGGTCGCGGCGATAAGGCTTCTGTCATAGCCACCCGCTGCAATTGTTTCGTAGGAACCGTGGTTGGGCAGGATGCGATCGAACCGCCAGCCGGCCATGCGCTCGAGGTCGATCAGATGTTCGGCAAGACGCTCCGGTTCGGAGACATAGGTGATCGAGTCCTCCAGCGTGTCGCCCGCCAGCAACAGGCCGGCATCGGGCATCAGCATGACCGTGCCGTCATGGCTGTGGATTTCGACCTGGCGGAGTTCGACGGGGATCGCTCCGACGGTCAGATGGAGGTTGTTGTCGAATATCCTGTTGGGGAGCACGAGCGGCCTGATCGGCGGATTGCCGCCTTCGATCTCGGCCCGGCCGCGTTCAAGGGCCGAGGCTGTGAGGCGGTTGGCGATGATCTCGCAATCATGGAACACCTCGTTGCCGGCAATATGATCGTCATGCCAGTGGCTGAGCACGACGCGGATCGAGGTCACGCCCATCTCTTCGAGCGTCCGCCGGACAAGGCGGGCGTGGGGCAGGGATATATGCGTGTCATAGACAAGCGCTTGCGATCCATCGACGATCGCATAGGTGCAAATGCCCAGCGTATAAGCGCCGTCGTCGAGCCAGTTCGGCTCCTCCGACCAGATGCGAACGCCATCGACGCGGCCATCGTAGAAGCCGACAACGTTTGGCGCCGGACGAACCAGCCGCATGGTCGAGCCGAGAGAGGGCCTGGTCATCCGGTTACTCCCGATCGCTGCAACGCTTCAGGCGAGCAGTTGCCCGAGGCGATCGATCTCTTCCGTCGCGGTGGCGAAGCTGGCGACGAAACGGTAGATCGCCTCGTTGTCGCCGAGATGGCCGTCAAAACCTTGCGGCACGCCCCATTCGTAGAATTTGGCGCCAGCCGCCTGCAACCTTTCGGCGATAGCGCGGTCGAGGATGGCGAACACCTCGTTGGCTTGCGGCAGCCATGCCAGCCTGCCCGTCGGCGCGTCCTCAATCGTCTCGGCCAAATGCGCGGCCATGGCATTGGCATGGCCTGCCATCCGCAGCCAGAGGTCATCGGTGAGATAGGCTTCGAACTGGGCCGAGATGAAGCGGGCCTTGGAGAAGGTCTGGCCGGCGCGCTGGCGAAGCAGGCGCAGGTCCTTGCCGACCTCCGGATTGAAGATCACGACAGCGTCGGCCATCCAGCAGCCGTTCTTGGTGGCGCCGAAGGAGATGATGTCGACGCCGCTCTTCCAGGTCATCTCGGCCGGCGTGACACCGGTCGCGGCGATGGCGTTGGCGAAACGGGCACCGTCCATGTGGAGCGGCAGGCCGTGGCGACGGCTGATCTCGGAGATCGCCTTGACGTCGTCGACAGCGTAGACCGTGCCGACTTCGGTCGCCTGGGTGATGGTCACGGCCATCGGCTGGCCGCCGGGCGCGAGGTCCCGCGAATAGCGCTGGATGGCCTTGTCCAGCGCCTGCGGGTTAATGCGACCCAGAGGCCCGGGCACCGGCATCACGCGCGCGCCGCCCGTGTAGAAACCCATCGCGCCGAACTCATCGACGTTCACGTGTGCTTCGGAATGGCAAAGCGCGATGCCGCCTATACGGTTCAACGCCGCCATCGACAACGCGTTCGCCGCCGTGCCGGTGGCGACGAAGAACACCTGAACGTCGCGCTCGAAGATCTCGTTGAAGCGGCGGTAGACGGCGCGGTCCAGGTCTCCGTCGCCATAGGCGGTGGCGATGCCGGCGGCGTGCCGCGAAAGGTTGGCAGAGATGTCCGGATGGACGCCCGCCCAGTTGTCGGATGCAAAGAACATCGAGAGGTCCGTAGCTGATTTGCAGAAGCCGGCGCGACTTGACCGTTTTGGTATTGCAAGTGCAAGGGGCCAACTGCCGGGAAAGCGGTGATGCCAGCCGAAGCTGAAATGGGCGGGCGACCGAACCTTGCGTTGCGCCTCTATCTCACGAAATTTTGTGTCGCATCCCGGCCAAGATTTTTGTGAATCGGTCTTGTGCGGGCGGCTGATTTCTGCCATAAAAAATTTAGGACAGTAGTGCTGTCTTATTTTGTCGCGCAAAACAGGCCGGACTGGCGTATCATATGGGCCATTCCGGCCGTTGCCGCGCGCGACGGGTAGACGGCTCGGCTCTGGCCTGTACGATACCGGATACGACCCAGGCGGCCAGCCGCATGGTTCGGCAAGGATTTCGCAAGACGTGCAGCAAGGATGAAGGGGAAGCAACGCGCTTCCCGAGGCAAACCAGCGCCCGAAGGGCTGGGAACGGAGGATAGGACGATGACGGAATTGACGCCATCTGCGATCAACGGCCAGGCCGCGCAGACGAAAGCGGCAACCGTCAAAAATACCTCCCTGACCAATGCCGGGCGCGCCGCCAACGGTTTCGCCGCCCAGGGCCTTTACGATCCGCGCAATGAGCACGACGCCTGCGGCGTCGGCTTCATCGTCAACATGAAGGGCGTGAAGTCGAACCAGATCGTCAAGGACGGTCTGGCGATGCTGGAGAACCTCACGCATCGCGGCGCCGTCGGCGCCGATCCGCTGGTCGGCGACGGCGCCGGCGTTCTGGTGCAGCTTCCCGACAGCTTCTTCCGCCAGGAGATGGCAGCCAAGGGCATCGACCTGCCGCCGGCGGGCCAATACGGCGTCGGACACTGGTTCATGCCGCAGGACGCGGCGCTGCGCGCCCATATCGAGGACATCATCACCGAATCGGCGCAGTCCGAGGGGCTGCCGCTGATCGGCTTTCGTGACGTTCCGGTCGACAATTCGTCTTTGTCGAAGGCTCCGGACATCGCGGCATCCGAGCCGTTCCACCGGCAGGTCTTCATCGGCCGCACGGCCGACATCCCCGACGACGAAGAGTACGAGGCCAGGCTCTATCTGCTGCGCAAGGTCATATCCGGCCGCATCTATGCCGAGAACGACAACAAGGATATCGGCGCCTATTGCGTGTCGCTGTCGGCGCGCACCATCGTCTACAAGGGCATGTTCCTGGCCTACCAGGTCGGCGCCTACTACAGGGATCTCAGCGATCCGCGCTTCGAAACGGCGCTGATCCTGGTCCACCAGCGCTTCTCGACCAACACCTTCCCGTCGTGGAAGCTGGCGCACCCGTACCGCATGGTCGCGCACAACGGCGAAATCAACACCGTGCGCGGCAACAACAACTGGATGGCCGCCCGCCAGGCCTCGGTCGATTCCGAGCTGTTCGGCAACAACATCTCGAAGCTGTGGCCGATCTCCTATGAGGGCCAGTCGGATACGGCGTGCTTCGACAACGCGCTCGAATTCCTGTTCCAGGGCGGCTACAGCCTGAGCCACGCCATGATGATGCTGATCCCGGAAGCCTGGGCCGGCAACAAGCTCATGGATCACGATCGCAAGGCCTTCTACGAATACCATGCGGCGTTGATGGAGCCGTGGGACGGACCGGCGGCGGTCGTCTTCACCGACGGTCGCCAGATCGGCGCCACGCTCGACCGCAACGGCCTGCGCCCGGCGCGCTATATCGTCACCGATGATGACCGGGTCATCATGGCCTCCGAGGCCGGCGTGCTACCGGTGCCGGAGGAGAAGATCGTCCAGAAGTGGCGGCTGCAGCCCGGCCGCATGCTGCTGATCGACCTGGAGAAGGGCCGCATCATCTCCGACGAGGAGATCAAGTCGGAGATCGCGACCAGGCACCCCTACAAGAATTGGCTCGCCAACACGCAGCTCATCCTGGAAGATTTGAAGCCGGTCGAGCCGCGCGCTTTGCGCAAGGACGTCAGCCTGCTCGATCGGCAGCAGGCGTTCGGCTACAGCCAGGAAGACACCAAGCTGTTGATGTCGCCGATGGCCACCACCGGCCAGGAAGCGGTCGGCTCGATGGGCACCGACACGCCGATCTCGGCGATGTCGGACAAGTCGAAGCTGCTCTACACCTATTTCAAGCAGAACTTCGCACAGGTCACCAATCCGCCGATCGACCCGATCCGCGAGGAGCTGGTGATGAGCCTGGTGTCGTTCATCGGGCCGCGGCCGAACATCTTCGACCTGGTCGGCAATTCGCGCCGCAAGCGGCTCGAGGTGCGCCAGCCGATCCTGACCAATGGCGATCTGGAGAAGATCCGCTCCATCGGCCACACCGAGGATCGTTTCGACACCAAGACGATCGACATCACCTATGGCTCGAACGAAGGCGCTGCGGGCATGCAAGGCGCCATCGACCGGCTCTGCGAGCGCGCCGAGGCGGCGGTTGCAGGCGGCTACAACATCATCATCCTGTCCGACCGCCAGCTCGGGCCGGACCGCATCGCCATCCCGGCGCTGCTGGCGACGGCCGCGGTGCACCACCATCTGATCCGCAAGGGCTTGCGCACCTCGGTTGGCCTGGTGGTCGAATCCGGCGAGCCCCGCGAGGTGCATCATTTCTGCTGCCTCGCCGGCTACGGCGCGGAAGCGATCAACCCCTATCTCGCCTTCGACACGCTGCTCGACATGCACAAGCGCGGCGAGCTGCCGGAGGAGGTCGACGCCTACGAAGTGGTCTCGCGCTACATCAAGTCGATCGGCAAGGGCATCCTCAAGGTGATGTCCAAGATGGGCATCTCGACCTACCAGTCCTATTGCGGCGCGCAGATCTTCGACGCCATCGGCCTGAAGTCGGACTTCGTCGAGAAGTACTTCACCGGCACCGCGACGCTGATCGAGGGCGTCGGGCTGGACGAGATCGCGGCCGAGACGCTCAGCCGCCACACCGACGGCTTCGGCAACGATCCGGTGCTGCGCAACGGCCTCGAGGTCGGCGGCGAGTACATGTACCGCATGCGCGGCGAGGCGCATATGTGGTCGCCAGACGCGGTCGCCACGTTGCAGCACGCCGTGCGCCAGGGCTCGTGGGACACGTTCAAGGACTATTCGGCGCAGATCGACAGCGAGACGGCCCGCGCCCAGACCATTCGCGGCCTGTTCAAGATCAGGCTCGCCGAAGAGACCGGCCGCAACAAGGTCGCGCTCGACGAGGTCATGCCGGCGGCAGAGATCGTCAAGCGCTTCTCGACCGGCGCGATGTCGTTCGGCTCGATCTCCAGGGAAGCGCACACGACGCTGGCGCGCGCCATGAACGCCATCGGCGGCAAGTCGAACACCGGCGAGGGCGGCGAAGAGTCGGACCGCTATCTGCCGCTGCCCGGCGGCGGCAAGAATCCCGAGCGTTCGGCGATCAAGCAGGTCGCGTCAGGGCGGTTCGGCGTGACGGCGGAATATCTCGTCAACTCGGACGTCATGCAGATCAAGGTCGCGCAGGGCGCCAAGCCCGGCGAAGGCGGACAGCTGCCCGGACACAAGGTCGACGCGACCATCGCCAAGGTCAGGCATTCGACGCCCGGCGTCGGCCTGATCTCGCCGCCGCCGCATCACGACATCTATTCGATCGAGGATCTGGCGCAGCTCATCTACGACCTGAAGAACGTCAACCCGGCGGCTGACGTCTCGGTCAAGCTGGTGTCGGAGGTCGGCGTCGGCACGGTCGCGGCCGGCGTTGCCAAGGCGCGCGCCGACCATATCACCATCTCGGGCTATGACGGCGGCACCGGCGCTTCGCCGCTGACCTCGCTCAAGCATGCCGGCAGCCCGTGGGAAATGGGCCTCGCCGAGACGCATCAGACGCTGGTGCTCAACGGCCTGAGGTCGCGCGTGGCGCTGCAGGTCGACGGCGGCCTGCGCACCGGGCGGGACGTCATCATCGGCGCGCTGCTCGGCGCCGACGAGTTCGGCTTCTCGACCGCGCCGCTGATCGCGGCCGGCTGCATCATGATGCGCAAGTGCCACCTCAATACCTGCCCGGTCGGCGTGGCGACGCAGGACCCGGTGCTGCGCAAGCGCTTCAAGGGCACGCCCGAGCACGTCATCAACTTCTTCTTCTATGTGGCGGAAGAGGTGCGCGCGCTGCTCGCCGAAATGGGCTTCACCCATCTCGACCAGATCATCGGCGACACCGATCTTCTGGAGAAGCGCGACGTGATCCAGCACTGGAAGGCGCGCGGGCTCGATTTCGGCAAGATGTTCTTCAAGCCCGATGCGCCGCACGAGGCGGTGCACTGGACCGAGCGCCAGAAGCACCCGATCGACGACGTGCTCGACCGCAAGCTGATCGAGCTGGCCAAGCCGGCGCTGGAAGCCAAGCAGGCCGTGTCCATCGAGCTGCCGATCCGCAATGTCGACCGTTCGGCGGGCGCGATGCTGTCGGGCGAAGTGGCCAAGCGCTTCAAGCACAAGGGCCTGCGCGAGGACACGATCCAGGTGAAGCTCACCGGCACCGCCGGCCAATCCTTAGGCGCCTTCCTGGCGCGCGGCGTCTCGTTTGAGCTGGTCGGCGCCGGCAACGACTATGTCGGCAAGGGCCTGTCGGGCGGCCGTATCGTCATCCGCCCGCCGGAAGAGGCCAAGATCGTCGCGGCTGACTCCATCATCGTCGGCAATACGGTGCTTTACGGCGCGACCGAGGGCGAAGCCTATTTCGCCGGCGTCGCCGGCGAGCGCTTCGCGGTGCGCAATTCGGGCGTCGCGGCAGTCGTCGAAGGCGTCGGCGACCATGGCTGCGAATACATGACCGGCGGCATCGTCGTCGTGCTCGGCAAAACGGGGCGCAACTTCGCTGCCGGTATGTCGGGCGGCGTCGCCTATGTACTGGACGAGAAGGGCGATTTCGCCGAGCGCTGCAACATGGCGATGGTCGAGCTGGAGCCGGTCCCCGAGGAAGACGACCTCATGGAGAAGCTGCTGCATCACGGCGGCGATCTCGACCACAAGGGCCGCGTCGACGTCTCCGGCGACATGACCAGCCATGACGAGGAGCGGCTCTATCAGCTGATCTCGAACCACGTGCATTTCACGGGCTCGGTGCGCGGCCGCGAGATCCTCGACAACTGGACGGCGTTCCGGCCGAAATTCCGGAAAATCATGCCGGTCGAGTATCGCCGCGCGCTGATCGAGATGGAACGCATGCGCATGAGCGTGGCGGCCGAATAAGCATTGGAAGGGCCGGAGAGACGGATCTCCGGCTGCCATCCTCACCAACAATCCTGACCCCGGACTGCGGTTGCCATGGCGGCCTTATGGGGTTAACGGGTGCGCCGACAAGTGCGTGCCTTCGGACAGCAGGGACTGGACTATGGGCAAGGTAACAGGGTTTCTTGAGATCGACCGGCAGGTGCACAAGTACCAGCCGGCCTCCGACCGCATCCGGCATTTCCGCGAATTCACCTTGCCGATGTCGGACAAGGAGGTCGAGAAGCAGGCCGCGCGCTGCATGGATTGCGGCATTCCGTTCTGCCACGGGCCGACCGGCTGCCCGATCCACAACCAGATCCCCGACTGGAACGACCTCGTCTACAATGGCGACTGGGACAATGCGATCCGCAACCTGCATTCGACCAACAACTTCCCGGAATTCACCGGCCGCATCTGCCCGGCGCCGTGCGAGGAAGCTTGCACGCTGAACCTCGAGGACATTCCGGTCGCCATCAAGACCGTCGAGCAGGCGATCGCCGACAAGGCCTACGAGACCGGCCATATACGGCCCTATCCGCCGGAGAAGAAGACCGGCAAGCGCGTCGCCGTCATCGGTTCCGGCCCGGCCGGCATGGCGGCGGCCCAGCAGCTCGGCCGCGCCGGCCATGACGTGCATGTCTATGAGCGCGAGAGCCGTCCGGGCGGGCTGATGCGTTACGGCATCCCGGACTTCAAGATCGAGAAGCACTATATCGACCGCCGCATCGAGCAGATGCAGGGCGAGGGCGTGACCTTCCATTGCGGCGTCAATGTCGGCGTCGACAAGCCTGTGGCCGAACTGCTCGCCGAACATGACGCGGTGCTCTATTGCGGCGGCTCGGAAATGCCGCGCGCCGCCAACATCCCGGGCGACGACCTCGGCGGCGTGCATGACGCCATGCCCTATCTGGTGCAGCAGAACCGCCGTGTCGGCGGCGAGCCGATCCAGTCGGTGGCGTGGCCCTCGCATCCGATCATCGCCAGCGGCCAGCATGTCGTCGTCGTCGGTGGCGGCGACACCGCTTCCGACTGCGTCGGCACCGCCTTCCGCCAGGGCGCGGTGCGCGTCACCCAGCTCGATATCCGCCCGCAGCCGCCGGAGAAGGAAGACAAGCTCGCCGTCTGGCCCTACTGGGCGACCAAGATGCGCACCTCGTCCTCGCAGGCCGAGGGCGCCGAGCGCGAGTTCCAGGTGGCAACGCTTGAATTCATCGGCGAGGACGGCCAGCTGACCGGCGTCCGCTGCTGCGAGGTCGACGAGAAGCGCAAGCCGATCGCCGGCACCGAATTCGTCATCCGCGCCGATCTCGCCTTCATCGCCATCGGCTTTGCCGGGCCGGCCGCCACCGGTGTGGCGAGCGAGCTGGATGGGCAGATGAAGATCGTCACCGACAGCCGGCGCTCGAAGAACGTCGAGGCCAATGACCGCGACTACAAGACCAGCGTCGACAGGCTTTACGCGGCGGGCGACGTGCGCCGTGGCCAGTCGCTGGTGGTCTGGGCGATCCGCGAGGGCCGTCAGGCGGCGCGCTCGATCGACGAAGCGCTGATGGGATCGAGCGTGCTGCCGCGCTGAGTCTGTCTCGAGACCCTACTTGCGCGGCCATCTGAGGGCGCTTTGCCCTTCAGGTGTCCCGGGGGCAGGTTTACGGACTGATCGCCGTGGTCGTTTCGGTTGTGGCCCCGGCCGCAGGCTGCCGCCTTGGCGGCCAAGAAAAATCGTCGGCGCGGCCGGGCGAAGCAGCGCTGGGTTTAAGTGCTTGGGGTGACACGGCGTGATCTCCGCCGTTGGCGGGAACAGGGCAGTGCAATAGTACTGCCCTGTTCCTTTTGATCAGAGGCCAGTGCGGATTTCTTCGGCAAGCGCCCTCAACGTCGTCTCGACGTCATCGCCGTTTGCCATCTTCTGCATCGCCACGGCCCATGCGTTCATGGCTTCGCCGAAGCCGACACGCGGTGTGAAAGCCAGCGCGGCTTGATCCTGTATCTTTTTGAAGCTGTCAACGAAGTTGTTGAACTCGGGCTGCGAAGCGTACTTAGTCTAGGTATCGTCCTGCCAGGTCGACGTGCGCGGCGGATTGACGAGCTGGCCAGCAAGGGCACCCTTGAGCGCCACCTGCTTGGAGGTGGCCCACGGGATGAACAGCCAGGCCGTGCCCTTCTTTTCGGAAGCCGCGTTCATGGCGAGAGCCCAGATCCAGATGTCAGAATCCAAGCTCGTGGCGCTCGGTGCGTGCAGCGGCGGAGCGAAGGCGATCTTGCCGGATGCCGGCTTCCCCGCAACATCGTTCCAGAAGCCGAACATTTTTGAGTCGATCGTCATCGCGGTGCGGCCGGACGAGATGCCGTCCACGACCTGGTTCCAGTTATCATTGGCGAAGGAAGGAGCCGCGCACTTCTTGATCATGTCCGAATGTAGTCGTATCCAGCATCGGTAAGCTTCGGATCACTCAGGTATTTGTCCAGCAGGCGCCACTCGGAGCGAGGTCCTACGCGGGCTGAATGCCAGTGCCGAACACATCCCATGCTGGCGACTTCGTCGTCAGTTGGATCGTCATCTTGTTCCAGTAAGAATCGTCTGGGTAGAGTTCCGGCGTGACCTTGATGCCGGGTCAGCTTCTCGAACTCCGGAAAGTTGCGCAGCGAGAGCATCCGCATAGGGGTGGATGTCGTAGGCCCAAGTTATGCTGGTCCCTTCGAATTGACGCCAGTTCACGGTGTCGGCAGCGGCCGAATTAGTGAGCGATGCCGAAACGGCAAGAAACGCCAAGTCAAAAGCAAGCTGTTTGCGTAGCGACGCGCACCTGTAACGAGTACGGGGAATGAGCGACCCATGTAATCCTCCCTGGGGCATTTTGCCAATTTTTGGGTCCACTCCTCCATCCCGAGTTTGCTCATAGCCACAATAAGCGGTTTCCAACGACCTCGCTCTGAATGCACCAGGCCAACTGGGTAAAAACGGGTAACCGGCACTTAAAGGCGATGTAGTATCGCCACCAGAAATACTGCTCCGTGGTGCTGGCCTTTGCCTGGGGGCGCAACACGGCAACTACCCGCTCAAAACGGTTGGTCCTCTACCTCTTATTCACCGTCGCTTTCCTCGCGGCCTAACCCGGCCGGAATATCCGTTGCCAGAAAAAGGCCTCGCGGCCGGTTCGAGGCGCATCCCTCCTCCGAAGCAGCACGCTCAAGTATCGTCACAAGCCCCGAGCGCTTCGCGTTCGGCGATGTCCAAATTCCGACAATGTCGGATACAGTCAGATCTACTGGATTGCGTTTGAATGGTTTTCTCATTTGGCACAGTACATGCGGGTCATCCGCAAAACACGTGACCGACCAACAAGAGTTCGCATGATCACCTTACCACAACATACAGCCGCCGCGGAACAATCACTTGGCCCCTGATCGCCCGCCCCGGCACCACAACCGGAGTCATCGATGTTCTGACAGGCTGCCCAAGGATACCTGCTGCAACAGGGCTTGCCCTGGTGACGACCACTCCGGCTCCGCCGGTTACCGACGAGGGCAAAGTGACGGATTTCCTGCTTTTCAACGGCATGGAGGTGGCTGTCATTCCCGACCACCGCGCCGCTCGTCACCGATATGGTCTGGTGCAGGATCGGCAGCGCGGATGAGCCGCCGGGGATATCTGCATGTCTTCGAGCATCTGATGCTCAAGGCGCCTCATGACGAGCACGGCTCCGTCGCCTGGAGAGATTGAACCCAAAGGGAGATTCAGATGTCTGAAGCGAATCAGGAAAAGTTGGACGCATTCTTGGGGAAAATGGTCGGCGATCTCGGTGCGATCGCAACGGGCGCGGGAGTCCTGCTGGGGGACAGACTCGGCCTGTTTAAGGCATTGCGCGAAGGCGGCAAGATGACGGCCGCCGAACTTTCGACACGCACCGGCACCCAGGAACGCCTCGTAAGGGAATGGCTTTCCGGGCAGGCGGCGGCGGGTTACGTCGACTACGATGAAGCGAGCGACAAATTCTATCTCAACGCCGAGCAAGAGCTGGTGTTCGCTGATGAAGACAGCCCGGCCTTCATGGCAGGCGCATTCGAGTTCCTGTCCGCGCTGTGGCTCGATGAAGAAAAGGTGAGGCAGGCATTCCAGTCCGGCAAGGGCGTCGGGTGGCACGATCATAGCGCGTGTCTGTTTCGCGGTACGGAACGGTTCTTCCGTCCAGGCTACAATGCCAATCTGATCGACTCCTGGCTGCCGGCCTTGGAGGGCGTCGTCGAGAAGCTCGAACGCGGCGTGGACGTCGCGGATGTTGGATGCGGTCATGGTGCATCGACCGTGCTCATGGCACAGGCCTTCCCCAATTCGCGCTTCGTCGGCTTCGACTATCATGCCCCCTCGATTGAGCGCGCCCGCAAGGCGGCCGAGGTAGCCGGCGTCGGCGTTAACACGCGGTTCGACGTGGCGGCCGCCAAGAGCTATCCCGGAACGTATGACCTCGTCACATTCTTCGATTGCCTTCACGACATGGGCGACCCGACGGGCGCCGCCACCCATGTCCACGGATCGCTCAAGCCGGACGGCACGTGGATGATCGTCGAGCCGTTCGCGCATGATCATCTGGCGGCGAACCTCAATCCCGTCGGCCGCGTTTACTATGCCGCTTCCACTTTCGTGTGCACGCCCGCATCCGTGTCGCAGGAAGTCGGGCTCGCGCTTGGAGCCCAGGCCGGTGAGGCGAGGCTGCGCAAGGTTGTGACCGGCGGCGGCTTCAAGCGATTGCGTCGCGCCGCGGAGACACCGTTCAACATGGTGCTGGAGGCCCGCCCTTAGCGTGGCCGTCGCCAGAAATTGCAGCTCATCGCATTTGATTGAAGATCACCGCCAAAAATCCGGACGCATCGGGGACATTTTCAAGGCGCCTGGGTTCACGCAGAGGTCGCTGCCGAGTTGTGTGCCAAGAGTCCCATACGTTGCGGCTCAGAAAGGACCCGACGCACGGCTACGAACATGCCCATAGTGATGGCCGCTATAATCACATATGCCCACCATGGCGCGTTCACAAAGCTGGTAAGCCACGTCGCACCGAACGCGCTTACGACAAAAACGAGAGCCTCGATAAAATGACTGAGCCTGTACACATTCAGTCGTCTCATCCTCATACCACCCATCCAAAGACTGAGCTTGTTGCGCTACTGCGACAGAGCCTAACATATTGGAGAGCGCTCACTATTTCTATGCTAAACAGTCTCGCCTGAGTATATGTTTTGAGTCGCTAATTATGGAATTCTGCCAGTCTGCATTTCCCCTGATCTGATGTAGAGCAGCTTCTAAGTGGGAATTAGTCCCCCATCGACCGGATCGGGCGACACGAACATGCGCTGAAGGCTTGGCGGAACGGCTACTGGGACCATGATGCTACTCGAATGCAAGATCGTGTCAGAACGTCCCGGGAAGGCTGCAGGCAGGGGATGTCAGGTCAATCAGCCTATAGATATGATACCGCCCATTCGCTGAGACTTCACGATGGGCATAGGAGGTGGGAATTCGTGCCTTGAGATGGACGCGGCTGTCGGAGCAGGCGAGCACGGCAGCAGCGATGGCCTGAACCTTCGGGCCGCTGACAAAAACGTTCACCACCGCACGCGAGCCGAACCCGTCGAGATACGTCTCGAAAGCATCGAGGTGGGCCATCAGCCCGAAAGCCTGGATGTCGCGAACTTCGCCATCTTCGAGCCGGTGGGTTTCACGTACCTTGGCCACCTGTTGATCGAGCAAAGCATCGATATGCGCATTCTTCTCGCTTCTTGGGACGAGGAGCGAGATCCGTTCCGGACTGACGATATCGATCAATCCGTAGAATACGTCGGCATCTCCTCCGATCCCCACGAGCAGGACTTTCTCTTCGCCCATTCCTCCGCTGCCTTGAAGATGAGGGACGGTGACGTATCGGTCCAAGCCGCTGGAAAAATCCTCTTTGCCGATCGCGTTCCCGTAGATACCTTCGGCGTACCCGAATTCGAGAGACTGAATCGACATTTTCTTGAATGCCACCGCAATCAGCCATTGGATGTAGATTCGCGGCATCGTCGAGCACTCGACGAAAACCTTCCGCAGGCTTCCTTCGTATGAGCCACATGAAGCGGCCATCTGAGTGAGCAGGTGATCGAGGAGATTGATGTTCTTCTGATACTCGATGGAAGGCTCGAGGGTGATCGCAGTCACTTCGACGCCCCATCGGGTACCCATAGCGATGAGCTTTCGCCGGTTTTCTTCGACGGCTGGGACGTTCGCTTCCTTCAGAGCAAAGTCCAGAACCACGATTTTGCCGACCTTCAGGTCAAGATGGTTTTCGAACGCGGCGAAACGCGTTTCCCATCCAAGCGCGACGATCGCGATATCTGCCTCCATCGTTTCGCAGGTACCTGCATCTCTCGCCTTCTCAGTGACGGCCAGATGGCCGAAGACTCGATACTCGACAGTTGAAGCGGTCATTCGAGATCGCTCTCGAAAAGCGAGTGCTGGAATTCGGTCTTGAGTGCGGGCCGCGCGACGAGCTCCTTAAACACCGAGTCGGCCCAGTCTTCTGGGAGCCGATGCCTGGTAAAAAGCAGGTCGACCATCTGCGCCGCAGGGATTGTGTTGATTTCGTACGGGCCGCGATAGGAGAACCCGAAGTAAGGTGCAAATCGCCGATGCAATCTGATCAGCATCTCCTTCGATGCGGGGTCGGCGCGGTCCACCTCAAAGTTGCCGGCGGCGGAGACCTCCCGGATAAACCCATCCCTTTCCGCCCGACGCAGGACCTCGTCCAGTTTTCCGCTGGGTTGCTCCAGTCGGTTCACCAGCGAGCGCATTTCCTTTAGATCAACCCTGAAAATGCCTCTCTCTGTCGTTCCTAGAGCATTTTCTTCGGCAAACTCTGTCTGGAGGCGAGCGGTCAGGTAACCCAACGCCCGCACCATGCGCACGCTCTCTTCTTCGTACGGATGTGAAAGCGCCTGAAGTCCATCAAGCTTCCGTTGAGAGGCGGCGTTCACAGCCTGTCTCTGCTGTTCGAGATGAATCTGTAAATCCGAGTTGATGAATTCCACCAGTTTTCGTGGATCACTGGAACTCGGAACACTGCGGCGGAAGATCTCTCCCATTATATCAAGGAAATCGCGTATACAGACGTCGCTCAATGATGTGATGATCTGGTGCCCTACGTACGGGTAGTCATGCAGACGCAGCATCTGGCACGCTTTCAGAAAAGCCCATCCCTGTTTCCGGGCGATCGACCTCTTCAGATTTGAAGCATCCGCCTTGCTCATGGGCCGGCGCTTGATTTCCGGGTTCATGAGCGCGAGCGCCAGCCCTTCGGCATAAGGGCGCGCTTTTCGATCAAGAAGGAATTGCTGCTGATCCGCCGTCCTCAAATTCACGGAGAGGAATTCACGTGCTGCATCAGCGAGTGCCACAAGCTCTTCTCTGCCCTCGGAATGACCCGATATGATAACCCGCTCGATGATGTCATTGACGGAAAGCCGCCCCAGCCGGTTTTTGAGCGAAAACGCGCTGAGCGCATCGTTGCGCTTGAGATCACTCCGCAGATGGTCAGGAAGCGCATAGTAGAGCCGAAGCGACGACACGTTCTCGCACAGCGTGGCGAACTCCCTCGGATCGACTGAATCAAGATTCTCGACGTCCCGGTCAGCATTCGAGAGCGACTGGCCGGGTATGATCGTCCGGATCGTGTCGTAAAGGCCGCCGATGTAGGCGAGGACCCATTTCACATTGCCGCGCGTCTTCCTCACCAAGGTGTTCAGGAACTGCTGTTGGAGCGGTGTCAGTGCCTCACAGTCGTCAATCAGGATCTTGAAGAAGGGCGCCCTGTCACCGGCGAAAGATGGGCCATTTAAAAGTGGGGTGATCGCGGTCGCGACCTTGTTAATGATCGCGCCAGGGTCTGTCGCTCTGAAGCCGGTCGCTCCCTCATCGGCGGCAAAGAAGAACGCGTTGAAGCATTCGTCGACGTACCGGGTTATCCCACCCCGCAGCTCATCTATGCTGAAGAAGTCGAGACGGGCAGGTTGGGGTATGAAGTGCAGCACTTCGCGATGCAGTGCCAAGGCGACGTCCCTATCTTCAGAGGCCCGGTATTTCAAGTGGCTGTCGCGTCTGAGCTGGCTGATGCTCTCGAGCAGGCGTTCGACTATCTTCAGCTCCAGATAGTGAGAGAAGATTACGAATTGCCGCGGGATCACGGCGGCCGTGTCGAAGCGTATCCGCTCCGGAATGAGGTTCAGAACCGCGTTGTCGATTAGGGGCGAAAATGTCTCATTGAGCTGGAAGAAGACGCCATACCAGCCGAGCTTGCCGACTTGGTCCGCGAGACTTTTGTCTTCGAGGATATGAACTGTGGAAAGCGAGCGAAGAATACTGGTCTTGCCGCTGCCTCTCGTCCCTGCGACGAAGACCGGCTTGGCGGCGGCAGAAATCAAGGCCGACTTCTGACTGAACCACAGTATCGGGCGACTTTCGTACTCGATCCTGTTGGGGCCGAACGGATTCTCCATCTCTATTCGTCCCTTACCTTAATGCGCCAAGCCGAGTTTGCCTTCGTGAGGCCGTCTATCTCGACGAAGCGCGCCGCTTGGAGCATCAGAAGAGAGTCTTCCAAATCTAGCCCGAGCTCGGCGGAGGCGGCAATCTCAGTGATCTCGTCCCAGAAGAGTAACCCATTCCCGCGCCTGGTGGCATGGTCGCGCAGTCGGCGCATCAGGTCAAACGTGTCGTTGTTCAGAAAGGCCTTGCCGTTGGACATAGTCGAGATGAAGCAATGTTCGCCTTCCATGACCGTCCCGTCGGCGACATTGGTGCGGTAGGGTATAAGTCGGATGCCGACGAGCTCTCCCTGATCGGTCGTGAAGAAGACGAGCTCATTGAAACCTGACTGTATCTCTGGTGCTGAGATGCAGATCAATTTGCCGTCCGGAAACCTTGGATCGTTGACGATCTCGACCGGATCGGCATGTATGTGTCCATGCAGGTAGACGATAGGCTTGTTGCCCTGCAGCAGCTGAGTTCTGACAAATCCGCTGTTGAGCATCTCCGCGTATGGCGTAATGCGCGGAGTCTTTTGTGGCAGCAGATTGTGATGGCCGATCATGATGCCGTAACGCATGTCGGGCTGCTGGAGCAATTCCTGTAGGCCTGCAAGCATCTCACGCGAGATGTATGGCGTGTCCATCTGACCGTAATACTCGTCGTCGGACGCCTCCTTGTCTGGATCGCTGGGAGGTGTCGCGGGCGAATGTCCCGAGGTGTCCGGCGAGCCGAGATCTACAGGTTCTGTAGAAGGACCGAGTGCCTCGAGACGATCACGAAGGAACGCGGGAAGGTTCTGAAGCTCCCAACTGCCTATCGCTGTGTTGACGAGGATGAAGTTTGCGCCTGCGGATCCTGTCGGAAGTCTGAAGTGCACGGGTTGGTCCACGGGAACGGTCTGCCAACCCAAGCGGGCGGCTAAACTCGCCATTTCGCTGAATTTCTCAGTCGGTCCAAGTTCGCGCGCGTCATCACGGTTCACATCGTGATTTCCCGGTACGAATATCAACGGAAGCGCCTTTGAACTGCGCCCCTGTGCGCGGCAGAGCAACGTGAAATGCTGGAATGCCGAAGCAATGAAAGTCTTGTCGCCACGGCTCGTGAAATCCCCCATGAAGGCGATCGAATCCAAGGGCTTCGAAGTCGTCAGCCGCCGAAGCTTCGTCAAGACGGCACGCAGCGAAGACGCGCGTAGCTTCTGCGTTATTTTCGGAGCGAACTTGCTATCCTTGGCATCGATGTTGCTAGAGGAAGGATGCCAATCCGGATAGTGAATATCGCCTACTTGAAGGATTCGCACCCGTCGCATAACTCGCCCCCCCGCCGAGAGCCATAGACTAATCCGTTCGCTTTTGCCAAGCGCGAAACGATCATCCGACCGCATCGCCTGGAAAGCGCGTTTATCTTTTTGTTGGTAATGGAGAGGCACGACGCAATTGTGCCCCCGGTTGCTTGTCTGCCCACCAAATGGGCACTCAATCTGGGCGCATGGCTTATGATTTCTCGAGTTTGTCCCATAACGAGTTTGAGGATTTGGCCCGCGACCTCGTAGGTCGCGAGATCGACAAGCGTTTCGAGGCCTTTCCCGAGGGACCGGACGACGCGATGGATGGTCGACATGCCCTTGCCGGCGGCGACATTGTGCAGGCGAAGCACTACCAGCGGTCAGGCTTCTCGGCGCTGAAATCCAAGATGAAGAGCGAGCGCACAGCCATTGATGGCTTGGCGCCCTCGCGATACTTCCTCGTCACGTCGGCTTCGCCCGCGGCAGGCGGACACCGGCATGCGCAGCAGGATGAAGCCAGTGAGGGCCAGTAATACACGACAATAGTCATTAGGCTAGAGTACAGTCGCCTTGGGAGGCTGTTCGAATTCAATCCGGCGCTTTTCGGCATCCTTTTTTCGTTTGGTGGTGTCGATACGATATTGGTCAATTCCATCAAGATCGCTCTTCATATCGTTTGGTGTTGGAACTGGAATGGCCTTGGCGGACGCCATGTCATGTCCAGAACGCTCCGAAACTCGCTTCATGGCCCAATAGATTCGCTTGTGGTCTTCGTCCTCGACCACCACACCCTTCAGGCTCTGTGTCTTGACATCGCTGTTAAATCGCTCGACGACTTTACCGAGCAGGATTTCTTCAACGAGCCTCTCCCAGGTTTCCCGAAGATCGCTGTAGAAATCCTTCGCTGACCTTCGCCAAGCATCGGTGGTGAAATCAGTGGCGCCGTCGAAGCTCTTCAGGCGCGTCTTGAGAGTCTCGATGCGCTTCGTGACAGACTGTGCGATCCACGGCTCGTCAGTTTCGCTAATCAAGCCAAAACCGGCAGATTCGGACTTGTTGATGTAGTTTCGAACAAGGGGAATCGGCGGATTGGCCTGCGCAGCTGCGTCAACCACCTCGTTGAAGAACAGAAGATTATGGGTGAAAATAATAATCTGACGTCCTGTGGCCGCTTCTTTTACGAGCCTTGCCGCGACCCGCCTGATCCGAACATGGTCGAGAGATGACACGGGGTCGTCGATGATCATGCCTTGACGCGATGTGTCTCCTCCGACCTCGGCTAAGAAACAGGCCAGGGCAAGCGCGCGCTGCTCTCCTTCGCTTAAGACCTTGCTGTTTGAGATCGCTTTTGCCGCGTTGAGCCCGACCTCGAAATAGCTCTGCCCATCTTGACTACGATCATTAACTGCGAACGGGATGTGCGTTAACGCCAGAGTCTCAATCTCGGCGACGACGCGCTTTTCGAGATCCTGCATGACGAGGCTTCGTCGAAGCGACGTCATCTGCCGTGACACCGAGCCTGTTTCGACAGCATCGCAGCATGAGAGAAGCTTGCGCCGCTCTTCGAGATTCGCCAAGCGCGCGAGAACGATGGTGAGATCGTCGCCCAGTTTTTTCCGATCCTTGAGTGTATCGCGACGAGCTCGATCGGTAGCGCGGTTCCCGTCGTCGGCCGCTGCCTTGTCGTCCGTCAGCGCTTCGGCCTCTAGCGCCTCCGCCTCCGTTCGGAGTTTCGATGCAACTGGCGCCGCAAGTTGCGGGAACGCAGCGTACTCGGACAGCGCAGCCGCAACGACAATTGCATCACGCCTTTTACCTGCCTCGACATAATATGCCGAGATCAGGGCCACCATCGCCTTGCGTGCGGCGGACAGATCGCCAAACTCTCCGAGAGCCGCCTCAACCGCCTCCCCGGTCGCAATGGTGAGTCCTTTGATTTGGCGCAGGGCCTCTTCATGGGCAATAGATGCGACTTGCGCCGCCTTATTTGCGGCGCCCGTTACGAAGTCATTGAAGGATTGGATCCGCCCCGCGGCGTCCGCCGTCATCGGCTCCTGGCAGAGCATGCAACGATCGCCTTCCTGATCTGGCAAGTGCTGATGATCGATGCCAGTGACGCTCGCTAAATAGGCTCGTGCATGGTCGAACATATACCGCCAGGGAGAAAGCCCAACGCCGCTCAACGGCATAGTCGCGAACGCTCCTGAGGCGGCAAGTTGTGCAGCCTGCGCTGTAGAATCGGCTGTTGCATATAGATTGCGATAAATCTCGAGGGCCGCCGCTGAGAGAGCCGCGTCGATCTGTTCAGATGCAGTCAGCAGTTTTTCCAAGGCCGCCTTGGCACGCCGACGCTTTGTCGCCATCGTTGAAGGGTCGCTTGCCAGAGCCTGTTCGAGGCCAGCGAGATCAGCCATGTCCTGCTCTGAGAGGGCAGCGAGGTTTTTGATTTCGGCTGCGGAAGGCATCACGTCCTTTGACTTGATTTCGAGACGAGCCAGCAGCTTTACGACCGCGCCGGCAGCTGTGTACCCACTCGGCAATGGTGTCTTTAGGTTCTTTTCGATCGCTTTGATTTCTTCCCGGAAGTCGGCTTCGAGCTCGGTGCGGTGACGTCCATGGCTTTCGAGAAGCGCGATGGCTGCGGGCAGAAAACCGATACGGTTTTGCTTATCGACGTAGAGGCGAGCGTTCGCGGAGTCGAAAACGGAGATCCGTGCAATTGACGCGGGGGGCAGCGTTCCGTCCTTCCAGGTTATGGGGGTCGGTTCCGTAGCACCCTCTTCGAGAAACCGGACAAGCACTTCGGCTGGCGGTTTGGTGCCGATCTCGAACACGTTGCCAAGAAGATCATCCGCCGTCAGACTACGGCAAAGCTTCTTCGCGATCCGGCAATAGCCGCTCTTTCCGCTTCCATTGTCGCCGTAGATAATGGTGATGCCATCGGTGGCGAAACGCAGTTGCTGCTCTTCGGCGAGGCGGTTCAAATGCTTGACGGGGCCGAGTGAGCAAAGCACCGCGCGCGGCTCGTTCGAACTGTTGGCCCTCAAATGCTCCGCCGAGAGCGGAGAGCATTCGGGCAGATCAGCGGTAAATCCACCGACGTGGCGGACCCGAGCTGTTACACCGGCCTTATCCTCCTGCTCGAGGTTGAAGCCCGGCCGCGCGGCGTGTCTTCTTAAGGCATCCCTAATCCAGTCGGGCTGCTTATCCGCCCATTCCAAAAGTCCAACCTCGGCCATTCCTGCCCCCCGAATCTTACCATCATTATACTTATTGATTAGTCCAGATTCGATGAATTCGCTTGTCTGGACAAATTTTCCTCGCGATCGCACATAGAGTGCTGGAGATGTACCCAATAAATGACCTCCCCCCGCGCCGCTAGGTCAGCAAACAAATGCTTCAGCGATCAAACGTCTCCACAACGACATCAGCAATCAAAGGCATTGGACCGCGCGCACGAATTTAGGTAGCCGGCAACGCGTACGAGGAGATAGAGCTGGAAGTGCGTGCCTTTCGATAGTCTATGGGCGGAATTCGACCGCCTCACCGATAGGCCGATCGAGGTTCGCCGTCACTGTCGGGCTGGGTCCGAGTCCGCGATAGGCGCCACGACAGCGCTCGCGATAGGCGCGCAACGCTTGGTCCATGGCGCCCGGACCGCCACACATTTGCGGATGACGTCCTGCCCGTCTTGGGTTTCAGCAGCGTGCGCCGGCGCTCCGATTTCCGCGACTTTTGGATCCCCTCCAATCGTGACGACCGATTATCGCCTGTCTCCATTTCGACCGTTATCTGGGCGGTAACACTTTTAGAAATCTATGCTGCTGGACATAAGCGGCGACCATACCGAGAATTTACTTTCAAATTCTGGCGGCAAAGTTCTATCGTAAATGAAAATAGGGGATGGGGTATGGAAACGAGTTCGGAGACTGGCGATGCTGCCGGTATATCAGCCGCGCCCGTAATAGAAGTCGTGGCGGACATCGCCGCCAGCTTTACATATGCGTCCTTCCAAAATGCTATTCCGGTGATCCGGTCTATCGCGCTCAACAACCCGACCCAGCAGGGTTTCGAAAAATGCACTCTCGAGCTGACATCGAACCCCCCTTTTTTGCGCGCCAAAAGCTGGACAATTGATCGGATCGTTGCTGGCGACCGGCTTCCCTTAAGCGATCGAAAAATCGATCTCGACGCCGGCTATCTGGCCGGTCTCAACGAGGCTGAGCGCGGGGAGATAACGTTGCGCCTAACCTCAGGAGGCGCAGTGCTGGCCGAGCAGCGCGTTGCGGTGCGCCTGCTTGCCCGCGACGAATGGGGTGGCGTCGTCGATATGGCGCAATTGCTCGCCGCATTCGTCATGCCGAACGACCCGGCGATCGCAGGACTGCTGCGTTCCGCAGCGGAGCTGCTCGCAGCGCATGGTCATCCTTCCAGCCTCGATGGCTATCAAAGCGGCAATCCGCAACGCGCATTCATGCTGGCGGCCGCAATTTATTCGGCCATTGCTGGCCTATCGCTGCATTATGCAGAGCCACCTGCGAGCTTCGAAAGCCGCGGCCAAAAAATTCGACGTCCCTCAATTATTACGGCAGAAAAGCTGGCAACCTGTCTCGATACCAGTCTGTTATTCGCGTCCGCCCTGGAGGCGACGGGCTTGCATCCCGTCGTTTTGATGTTTCAGGGACACGCGGCCGTCGGCGTCTGGATGACACAAAGGACGCTCGCCAACGCCATTGAACCCGATGCCATGGAGGTCCGCAAGGCGCTGGCATCGCGCGAACTCATCGTGTTTGAGACGACAGGCGTGACGCATCGGCCGGCGATGACGTTGGAGGCTGCCCAACACGCAATCGAACAGCGGCTCGACGAAACGCAGGTAGCCACCTTTGTCGCAGCCATCGATATACGCCGCTCGCGCAGCGGCGGCATCACACCGCTTGCTTCGCACGAACCGACGCGCCGCAGCGTGGATGCAGAGGCGGCAACCGAAATCGCGTTGCCGTTGCCAGCCGCACCGGCCGTGGTAGCCCTGCCGGTCGAGATCGTCGAGGTAAAGCCGACGACAGCGGCCGGACGGATCGACCGCTGGCAGAAAAAGCTCCTCGATTTGACACTGCGGAACCGCCTGCTCAATTTTCCGGACTCCAAGAAGACAATTCCGTTTCTTTGTACTGACGTCGGCTACCTCGAGGACCGTCTGATGGCAGGCGCTTCGATCCGGCTGATTTCGCTCCCCGAACAGAATCCACTGGGCGAGCGGGATGCTGTCCTCTATCGCGAGGTGCACGGACGTGACCTCCAGCGTGGCTTTGCCGCGGAAGCGCTTCTGCGCGACGAGCTCCCGTCGACGCTCGATGGGCGTCAATTGGAATCCCGGCTGATCGATCTTTACCGGCAAGTGCGCAACGATTTTGCCGAGGGCGGCGCGAATACGCTCTTCCTGGCGGTCGGCTTCCTGCGCTGGAAGAAGAAGGCCGAGGACGAGCGCAGCTATCGCGCGCCATTGCTGCTCGTACCGGTCAAAATCGAGCGCCGCAGCGCAACATCGCATTTTACCTTGCGCTTCCATGAAGATGAACCGCGATTCAACGCAACCTTGTTGCAGTTTCTCGAACGCGACTTCGAGCTCAAACTGCCACAGTTTTCCGGTGAGCTGCCCGAGGACGAAAGCGGCGTTGATGTGCCGAGGCTGCTCGGTCTTATGCGCCAGGCAGTGCGCGACGTCCCCGGCATGGAGGTGGTGGACGAGACGGCGCTGTCGACCTTTTCCTTCGCCAAGTTTCTCATGTGGAAGGATCTGGTCGAGCGTACCGATGCGCTGCGCGAAAACCGTGTCGTGCGCCATCTGATCGACACGCCGGAGATAGCTTTCGAGGGCAATGGCGCATCATTCCGCGACGAGCGCGAACTCGACCGGCACTATGCCCCGTCCGACATGGTTTTGCTGCTGCCGGCCGACTCCTCACAGACCGCCGCAAGTCTTGCCGCCGCTGAGGGTCGCGATTTTGTCATCATCGGTCCTCCCGGCACTGGCAAGAGCCAGACCATTGCCAACATGATTGCCAACTGTCTTTCAGTTGGCAAAACCGTGCTGTTTGTGGCCGAGAAGACGGCGGCGCTCGATGTGGTGTATCGCCGCCTGCGCGAACATGGCCTGGGCGCGCATTGTCTCGAACTCCATTCCAGCAAGGCGGACCGACGCAACTTTCTCACCCAGCTCAGGATCAGCTGGGAAAGCGGCGTGCGCGTGGACGCAGCGGAGTGGATTGCGATCAACGAGCGGCTTCGCGTCCGTCGCGACGAACTGAATGCCTATGTCGAAGCGCTGCATCGGCACCATGTCAATGGTCTGACGCCTTATCTGGCGCTCGGCATCGCTCTCAAGAACAAGCGGCAGCACGCTCCGAGATTGTCCTGGCCATCGCGCGATTCCCATGACGAGGCAAACCGGCTGGCGCTGGAGCATATTGCCGCCGAAACAGGTCTCGCATTTCAGTCGGTGGAGATGCGGTCGGTCTTGCGTCTTATAGATGTCACCGAGTGGACGTCAGGCTGGCAGGACAATTTGCTCGAAGGGGCAAAGACCCTCAAGAATGCGTCCGAGGTTCTAGCGACCGCACTCGACGCCTTCCTGGTGAGCATCGGCCTGCGCGCCAAAGGCGACGGGTCAAAAGCGGAGCTCGAAGCGCTGCGAAAACTAGCAGCGGCACTCCAGGACAGTGCCGGCTATGACGTCAGCATTGTCTTTGATCGAGATTTCGCCCAGTTGCGGGGAGCCCTCGCCACTCTCAATGAGGCAATCGGAGACTATCGCAAGTCTCGCAAGGACCTGTCGGCCCGCTATGACGAGGCTGCCGTTGCGCGCATACGGGTGGAGGACATAGAGCAGCAATGGCAGCAGGCCGCTTCTGCATTCTGGCCAAACAGTCAGTTGGGCAAACGCAAAGTCCAGAAGCTGCTTCAAGGCTATGTCACAGAGGGGGTAGCCGATCCTCAGCACGACTTGCTGCTGTTGCGCCTGATGCAGGACCGCCGGGCCACTGTCGAAGCCAACATCCTATCTGGGAAGCCGATCGGATTTGCCGCACTTGATACCGACACCCACCGTATCGATCAGATACTCTCGATGGCCGAAAGGCTTCGACAGACGCTACGCCTGCCCGGCCTCGGCACGGAGGATTTCAAAGCGCTCCTGCAAGCAACCGCCCCGAGCCTGCGAAGCGGTGCAGCAGATAGCACGATGCGCTATGGGGCAGCCCGCTTCCTTGCGGCTTCTGCAGCATTCGAGGCTGCCAAGACCCAATTTGCGATCCCTGCTGGAAAGACGCCTTCTTGGGCAGAACATGATAACCCGCTGACCGAATTGACGACTGCGATGGGAGACTTGCTCGACGCCCGTCATCTTCTCCGGGACTGGACTTCGTGGTGCGGCATTCGTCGCAGGGCTGTCAGTCACAATCTGGGAGCGTTGGTCGACGATATCGAGGCGGGTCTAGTGCGACCAGCTGAAGCTCAATCCGCGTTCCGCCTGGCCTATGTACGCTGGTGGCTGCCGGCCACGCTGGATGCCGATCCGGTGCTGCGGAATTTCCGTCGCTTCCAGCACGAGCACGCCATCGAAGATTTCCGGGAAATCGACGATCTTGTCCGCGCTCAAGCAAGCCTTCGCGTCATCAGTGCCATCGCTCATGGTTTGCCGGCTGTGCAAGGCGTCCCGCGCAATTCCGAGTTGGGCCTGTTGCGCCATCAGATGGAATTGCAGCGGCCCAGCCGGTCAATCCGCGAGATGATTGGCGCGATGCCGACGAGCTTTGCCAAGCTCGCGCCGTGCATGCTGATGTCCCCTCTTTCAATCGCTCAATATCTACCGCCCGACCAAGCCCTGTTCGACGTGGTGATTTTCGACGAAGCATCGCAGATCACCACCTGGGACGCCGTCGGTGCCATCGCGCGAGCCCATCAAACCATAATCGTAGGCGATCCCAAGCAGTTGCCGCCCACCAATTTCTTTGGCCGCAACGAGGAGGACGAGGAAGTCGTCGAACACGAAAAGGATCTTGAGAGCATTCTCGACGAAGCCAAAGCGGCCGGCATCCCGGTACGTGACCTGCGCTGGCATTATCGTAGCCGCAATGAGTCGCTGATCGCCTTTTCCAACCATCACTACTATCAGAACCGGCTCATCACATTCCCTTCGCCAACGGTGGAAGATCGGGCAGTTCAGCTGCGAAAAATCACGACCGGCATCTATGACCGTGGCAAAAGCCGCACCAATCGAATCGAAGCCCAAGCGGTAACCGACGAGGCGGTCAGCAGGATGCGGCGTTGGCTGGCCCTACCGGAAAAGGACCGACCCACGCTCGGAGTCATCACTTTCAACGCGCAACAGCAGTCGCTCATCCTCGACCTTTTCGACAAGGCACGCCAGACAGAGCCGGAGCTTGAATGGTTCTTTGCCGACGAGCGTATTGAGCCCGCCATCGTCAAGAATCTGGAAAATGTCCAAGGGGACGAGCGTGACATAATCCTGTTTTCGATCACCTTTTCGCAAGATAATGCCGGCAAGCGCAGCATGGATTTCGGCGCGCTGAATCGGGACGGCGGCGAACGCCGGCTGAATGTCGCGGTGACGCGTGCGCGGCAGGAACTGATCGTATTTTCAGGTTTTGCCGCCGACCAGATCGACCCCAACCGAACCAAAGCGATCGGCGTACAGCATCTCAAAGCCTTTCTCGATTTTGCCGAACGCGGCGCTGTGGCATTGCCAGCGCAGGAACGCGGATCGGTCGGAGCCCTGGAATCCCCTTTCGAGGAGGCCGTCGCTGCCGAGCTTGAGAAGCGCGGATGGACCATCGTTCCTCAAGTCGGCATTTCGGGCTTTCGAGTGGATATAGGGATCCGGCATCCCGATCTCGCCGGCGCCTATCTGGCTGGGGTCGAATGCGACGGCGCGACCTATCACAGTTCTGCCACGGCGCGAGATCGAGACAAGGTCCGCGAGCAGGTCCTGCGCGGCCTCGGGTGGAACATTGTCCGGGTATGGTCAACCGATTGGTGGTTTGATCTCGAAGGTTGCACCGAGAGGCTTCATGCCAGCCTGGCCGCGCTGCTCGAGGAAAGCCGTCGCAAACAGGCTGAACAACAGGAAAGTGAAGCCGCGATCCATTGGGACATGGGACATAAGGTCGACCCCATGGACCCATTGCCAGCCGAAGACCTAGCATCGGCCGGCGAACCGGAACATCCGTCGATAAAATCAGAGCCAGAACTTGTCGCCGCTCCCCTCGCGACGGGAGAGCGCCCATCGGCATCTGCAGGAATTTTGCCTGCGGCCGCGCATTCGACGCATGATACCGTACCGACGGGCGGCCGTTATCGCCTGACTGATCTAACCGGATTTTCCACCAGCCCGGATCAGTTTTATGACTTCGTCTACCGAGGCACGCTGCGGTCCATGGTCGACGCGGTGATCGAGCAGGAAGGACCTCTGCGAGATGACGTCCTTGCGCAGCGCATCGCACGGGCGCATGGCTGGCTCAGAACGGGCAACAAGATTCGGGAGCGGATCGACCTGCATCTGCGCGAGTTCGATAGAACTGAAGAATCCAGCGGCAGCTTCCTATGGAAGAGAGGGACGGTGGTCGACCTGCTTGATTATCGCATGCCGTTCGATGCCGATGCCCGCCGGTCCATTGCCGACATTCCAATCGCCGAGCTGGCCGCTGTCGTCGTTGCGAACGAGGACATTCTGGAACAGTCCGACCCCGCTCTCGACCTTGCACGTCTGCTCGGTGTCGAGCGACTTGCGGCGATTTCACGCTCCCGGCTGGATGAAGCCATCGATCGCGCCCAGCGCAACCTGGCATCGACATAGTCTCGGAGACTCCATGTTTCGATTCATCCACAGCTCCGATCTTCATATCGGCAAGCGGTTCGGCAACATGCCAGAGGATCTGCGCGGGCGGCTCCGTGAAGCGCGCCATGGCGCGATCAGCCGGCTGGCAGAGCAGGCACGCGTCCATGGTGCATCCACCATACTTCTGGCCGGCGATACGTTCGATACCGAAACGCCCACTCCAGCGATGTTGCGGCAGGCCATGGCCGAGATGAGCCAGAGCGCGCCTCTGCGCTGGATATTGCTGCCTGGCAACCATGATTCCCTGTTGGCTGATCAATTGTGGAGTGCAGCGGACAGCGTTGTGCCGGACAATGTCCTGCTGGCGACGCGGCCCGAAACCCTGACCATTGGCGCGGACGTGGCGCTGCTGCCTGCACCTTGCACCACCCGCAGACCCGGTCGCGACCTTACCGAGTGGATGAACAGCGCCGCGACGCCGCAAGGCGCCATCCGGCTCGGCCTTGCTCATGGCGCTATTCAGAACTTTTCCGAAGATTCAGCAGCGTCCGATGTCATTGCACCAGATCGCGCGACTAAGGCCGGCCTCGATTATCTGGCACTTGGCGACTGGCACGGACCCGTCACCATCAATGAGCGCAGCCGTTATAGCGGTGCGCCCGAACCTGACCGTTTCAAGCATGATACACCCGGTCAGGCCCTTGTCGTTTCCATTGCCGGGCCTGGCGCCGTGCCCGAGATCGTGGCCGTTGAAACAGCTAGCTTTTCCTGGAAAACCGCTCCCCTGCATCTGCTGTCTGGCGACGACAGCGCCGCGGCATTTGAAGCGTTGCTTCCACCGGCTCATCTGCGGCGTCAGACTTTGCTGCGAATTGCCGCGTCTGGCCGGGTGCGGTTAAGTGGGCGAACGATCCTTCAAGCGGCGATCGCGGTAGCCGCGCCCGACTTCGCCTATCTGGAACTGGACGGGGACGGGCTCGCGACCGACTGCGAAAGTGGCGATTTGGATCGGATCGACCGCTCTGGTGCCCTTCGCGAGGCAGCGCAGGCACTGTTGGAT
>NZ_RZOS01000099.1:0-15656 GCF_004022605.1 Mesorhizobium sp. M4B.F.Ca.ET.089.01.1.1 | reverse complement strand
TCTATGACCTGCTCGACGAGCAGCTTTCGGACCACAGGCTGAAGGGCCTGCTCGCTTTCGACGCGACGCTCGGCTCCCATCTCGGGCCGCGCTCGCCGACCTCGCTGCTCGGTCTCTACTACCGGCTGGCCGGCGAGATCGGCGGCCTTGCCGGCGCGCAGATGCTGCCGAAAGGCGGCATGGGCGCCGTCGTCGCCGCCATCCGCGCGGCGGCCGAGCAGGCTGGCGTCTCGATCCGCCCGGCATCGCCGGTCGCCAAGGTCGTCGTCGAGAAGGGCCGCGCCGTCGGCGTCGTCACGCAAGGCGGCGAGACGCTGCGGGCAAAGACCGTCGTTTCCGCCATCAATCCGGCGACGACCATCCTCGATCTCGTCGGCCCGCGCGAGGTCGACACGGGCTTCGTGCGCAAGGTGAAGAACATCCGCATGAAGGGCGACGCGGCGAAGCTGCATCTGGCGCTCGACCGACCGCTGCAATTTTCCGGCGTCGATGCCGCCGGCCACAAGGGCCGGTTGGTCATCGCGCCCTCGCCCGACCATGTCGAACGCGCCTTCAACCCGTCGAAATACGGCGAGTTCTCGCCCGAGCCGGTGATGGAGATCACCCTGCCCAGTCTGGCCGATGTATCGCTGGCACCCTCCGGCGCCTGCGTGCTCTCGGCAGTGGTGCAATATGCGCCCTATGCGCTGAGAGCGGGCTGGGCCGTCGGCAGGCCGCAATTCCTCAAGGCGATCATGGCCCAGCTCGAGACCTACGCGCCCGGCATCGGCGCGACAGTGCGCCATGCCGAGCTTCTGACGCCGGCCGACATCGAGGCGCGCTACCGCATGCCCGGCGGCCACTGGCACCATGGCGAATTGCAGGCCGACCAGATGCTGGTGTCGCGGCCGGTCTCC
Organism: Mesorhizobium sp. M4B.F.Ca.ET.089.01.1.1; assembly: GCF_004022605.1. NCBI lineage: Bacteria > Pseudomonadati > Pseudomonadota > Alphaproteobacteria > Hyphomicrobiales > Phyllobacteriaceae > Mesorhizobium > Mesorhizobium sp. M4B.F.Ca.ET.089.01.1.1. Next base: position 14,760 of record NZ_RZOS01000099.1, on the reverse strand, counting down.
GGCTGGTCGGGCTACGACACCCCGCTCGAAGGACTGTTCCTCGCCGGCGCCGGCTCGCACCCGGGCGGCGGCATCTCCGGCGCGCCCGGCCTCAACGCCGCGCGCCGCATCATCGCGATGAGGGCATGAGCATGGCGCAAGCAACCAGGAAGAAGCCCATCGCAAGCGAGGTGGACACCGCCCTCGAAGCCCGCCTCGCGGCGCAACCGCATTTCCGCACGCTGCGGCTCGGCACGCCCTTCCAGCCGCGCATCGACGCGCTGGCCTTGAAGCAGGACTGGTACAGCTGGGCCGGCTATCGCGCCCCGCACTCGCTGTGGGACGAGGAACTCGAATATTTCGCCATCCGCAGCCAGGCGGCACTCTTCGACATCTCGCCGATGACGAAGTACCGCATCGGGGGGCCGGACGCCGAAGCCTATCTCGACCGCGTCACGCTGCGCGACGTGACCAGGCTGAAACCCGGCCGCGTCCAATACACCGCCTGGTGCGACGACGACGGTTTTGTGCTCGACGACGGCACCCTTTTTCGGCTGTCGCCGACGCGCTTCCGCCTCTGCTCGCAGGAGCGGCATCTGCCCTGGCTGCTGGACAGCGCCATAGGCTACGAGGTCAGCGTCGAAGAGGAGACCGAAGCGGTCGCCGGGCTTGCGCTGCAAGGCCCGACCTCCTTCGCCATCCTGCGCGACGCCGGCTTCGCCGGTGTCGAACGGCTGAAGGTTTTCGACCTCGCCGAATTTGCGCATGACGGCGCCACCGTAACGATCTCGCGCACCGGCTTCACCGGCGATCTCGGCTACGAGCTGTTCGTGCCGGCGGACAAGGCGCTGAGCCTGTGGGATCGGCTGATGGCGGCGGGCGAACTGCGCGGCATCCGCGCCATCGGCTACACGGCGCTGAACCGCGCCCGGCTCGAAGCCGGTCTGATCGTCGCCAATGCCGACTTCACCACCTCCGAGCATGCTATCCGCGCCGACCGCCTGCGCATGCCGGACGAGATCGGCCTCGGTTTCATGGTCGATCCCGAGAAGGGGCACTTCAACGGCCGCCGCGCCATTCTCGAGGCGCGGACGAAGAAGAAGCTGCGCCACGTGCTGGTCGGGCTGGAGATCGAGGGCAACATCCCGGCCGAGCACGCCATCGTCTACTATCGCAAAAGCCAGGAGGTCGGGCTGGTGAGCGCCGCCATGTGGTCGCCGATGGCCAAGCGCAACATCGCTCTCGCCTCGCTGCAGCGGCCTTATGGCGATACGATCGTCGACGACCTCTGGGTCGAGATCTACGCCATGCGCGAGCTGCAGTACCAGAAGCTGATGAAGAAGGCGAAGGTAGTGCAAAGGCCCTTCATCAAGCTCGACCGCCGCACCGCCAGCCCGCCCGCGGATTTCTGACATGGCAGGCGAAGCGGAGAAGCTGGATGCGGAGGCGGAAGCCGCCGAGCAGTGGCAGCTGGTCAACACGCCGCTCGGCGAACCGTGGTCCGGCCGCACCCGCTATGCGGCGGCGATGTTCTTCTTTAAGCGCGGCGAGATGAATGCCGAGACGCTCGAAGTCTACCGCATCTGCGCCCGGCTCGATTCGGAAAATCCGCTGCCGATCATCCGCGACCGCAGCGTCGGCAAGGACTGGCTGAAGCGCATGGGCTTCGAATAGGGCGCGCAATACGCTTCGCTACGCTTGCACGCCACGGCTCACAGCGGCGAGCTTGTTGCCGTCCGGATCGCGCACGTAAGCTGCGTAGAAGTCCGGGCTGTAGTGCAATCGCAGGCCGGGCGCACCTTCGCAACTCCCGCCATTGGCAAGGGCTGCAGCATGGAAATCATCCACTTCCTTCCATGATCGCGCTCTGAACGCGACCATGCTGCCGTTGCCTGTTGTCGCTGCCTGCTTGTCGAACGGCGTTCCGACCCAGAACGCGAGCTCCCGCAAACCGCCATCCTCGTACGTGCCCCAACCCGCCGACGCGCGATCCCAGTCCGGATCGCCGGTGATGCAACGTTGCATGCCGAGCGGCGCCAAAGCCGCGTCATAGAACGTCGTGGCGCGTTTTAAGTCGTTGGTACCGAAGTAGACATAGGTAAGCATGGCGCACCATCGGCGTTTACGAAGTAGTGAAGTCGGCCCGCATCACCCTATCGTCTTTTCCAGCACCCTCAGCCAGTTGCGATAGGCGATCTTCTCGATCAGCGCGCGCCCGAAGCCGCGCGCGGCCAGCGCGTCGATAAGCTTGGGCAGGCCGGCGACATCGCCGATGACGGCCGGGATCATGGCGCCGTCGAAATCCGAGCCCAGCCCGACGCCATCCTCGCCCAGCGCCTGCAGCAGCGAATCGATGTGGCGGACCATGATGTCGAGGCCGGTATCGGCATTCATCTTGCCGTCCTCGCGCAGGAAGCCGGTGGCGAAGTTGAGCCCCACCATGCCGCCGGTCTCGCGGATTGCGCCGAGCTGCCAGTCGGTCAGGTTGCGCGAATGGCCGCAGATCGCATGCACGTTGGAGTGGGTCGCGACCAGCGGCGCATCGCTCAAGCCCGCGACATCGCGAAAGCCCTTCTCGTTGAGATGCGAGAGGTCGATCATGATCCTGAGCTGATTGCAGGCCTTGACCAGGGCCTTGCCGGCATCGGTGAGGCCGGGCCCGGTGTCGGGCGATGACGGGAAGCGGAACGGCACGCCGTTGCCGAAGGCATTCGGCCGGCTCCAGACGATGCCCAGCGAGCGCAGGCCGGCGGCGTGCAGCACATCGAGCATGGCAAGCTCGGGGTCTATCGCCTCGACGCCTTCGATGTGGAACACCGCCGCGATCGAGCCCTTCGCCATCGCCTCGCGCACGTCGCCGGCGCTGCGGCAGACGGTCAGTGCGCCGGCGCGTTCCAGCCTAAACAGGATCGAGGCCATGCCGATGGTCGAGGTGATCGCCTCGGCGCGCGGCAGCTCCGGCGGCAGCGGCTCGTTGTCGCTCGGCGCCGGCGGCACGGCGCTGCGCTTGGTCTTCTCGATCGGCGGCGGGAAGATCGCGAACATGCCACCGGCAAAGCCGCCCTTCTTCGCCCGTGGCAGATCGATATGGCCGCCCGGCGTGCCGTCGATGAACAGCTTTTCGACATCCGCTTCCTTCGACTGGTAGAGCCTGAGCAGCGTGTCGTTGTGGCCGTCAAAGACGGGGATGAGGTCGGTTGCGGTCATCAGGAGGCCATTGGCTTGAGGTGGCGGGCCGCGGACGGCGAGTGCGTCCGCGGACGATACCTCTACTTAGGCAAGATGGCTAAATCGCGCAAATGCCAGTGGCGTGTTCGCATTTGTGGCTGAGGCGTGTTCTCCTTCTCCCGTTGTGGGAGAAGGGGGAACTTGCTACCGCTTCAGCACGTCGGCCCATTCCGGATGGCGGCGGAACTGGGCGTTGGCGAACGGGCAGAGCGGGATGATCTTCTTGCCGGCCGCGCGCGCGTCCTCGACGGCGCGGGTGACGAGGCGAAGCCCCGCGCCCTGGCCGCGAAACGCGTCAGGCACCTCGGTGTGATCGATGATGAGCTGATGCTCGCCGATTTTGGTGAAGGTCATCTCGGCCTCGGCGCCGCCGGGCCCGCGCAGGACATAGCGGCCCTTGGAGCCGCGATCCTCCAGTTCGACCTCGGGCAATTGATCAGCCATTGCTCACGCTCCTTCAACCGGCAGGCCGGCAAAGAGCTGCCGCGCCGCCTCGATTTCATTCGGCCGCACTTCGTGCCCGCCATCGTGCCATTCCACAGTGACAGCGGCGCCGTCGGCGCGCAAATAGGCCTCCAGCCGCGACGTCAAATTGGGCGGGCAGATCGGATCGCGCCTGCCGGCCGTAATCAGCACAGAGCGGCCGGCGAGGCTGCCTTTCACCTGCGGCTCGAAAGGGATCAGCGGATGCATCAGCACCGTCGCGTCGAACAGGCCGGGTTCCGCGAACGCCACCGACGCCAGGATGTTGGCGCCGTTGGAATAGCCGAGCCCAAGCACCGTCGAGGGCTTTGCCGCCTCGACATGCGCCTTGATGAAGGCAGCCATCTTGGCGGTCGCTCGCGCCAAGTCTTCCATGTCATAGACCCCCTCGCCGGTGCGGCGAAAGAAGCGGGCGGCACCCTGCTCCGACACATCGCCGCGCGGCGACACGATGCTTGCCGAAGGCACCAGCTCGCGTCCCAGCGATACCAGCTGGTTCTCGTCGCCTCCGGTTCCGTGAAAGACGAAAAGCAGCGGACTGCCCGGCGAACCGGGCAGCAGCTTGTGAGTGTAGGTATCCTTGCTCATGGCTCAGTCTTCCAGTTTCTGCAGGTGCTGTTCGAGATAGGGCCTGAGATGCTGGTGCTGCGCCGGCAGCTTCAGCGCCTCGCCGAGATGAGCGGTGTCCTCGTCGCGGTCGAAGCCTGGCTCGTTGGTGGCCATCTCGAACAGTACCCCGCCCGGCGTGCGGAAATAGATCGCCCAGAAATAGTCGCGGTCGATCACCGGCGTCACCTGGTAGCCGGTGTCCATCAGCGCCTTGCGCACTTCGAGCTGCCTGGCGCGGTTCTCGACCGCGAAGGCGACATGGTGGACCGAGCCGGCGCCGAGATTGGCAAACGCCGCGCCCGGCAGCGATTCGATGTCGACGATGTCGGCGCCATTGCCGTTCTTGACCGCAAGCCGGCGGACGTTGCCGGACTTGTCGACCTCCCGATAGCCCATGAACTTCAACAGCTCCTCGGTGGCGCCGCCATCCCTCAGCCGAAGCTGCACCGAGTGGAAGCCGCGGATCGCCTCGTCGGCGGGAACGCCGCCCTTCGCCCAGGGCGCGCGGCCGTCGGCCTTGTCTTCGACGAGCGCGAAGCCGTCGCCGTCGGGGCCGGCGAAGGCGAGCCGCTTCTCGCCGAACGTCTCTTCGCGCGACAGGCCCGCGACGCCTTCATCGGCAAGGCGCTTCTCCCAATAGCCGAGCGTGCCTTCCGGCACCGAATAGACCGTCGTGCCGACCTCGCCCACCCCATGCCGGCCCTTGCCGATATTGGGGAACGGGAAATAGGTCATCACCGAACCCGGCGTGCCGACCTCGTCCGCATAGTAGAGATGATAGACGTCAGGCGCGTCGAAATTGACGGTCTTCTTGACCCGGCGCAGGCCGAGCTTTTTGGTGAAGAATTCATTGTTCCGGCGCGCATCGCTGGCCATCGAGGTGACGTGATGCAGGCCCTTGATCTGGTCGAGCATTTTTCTGCTCCTTCCCTTTTGCTGGTGCGGCCCTCGCCGCTGTCCACGCCAATATGAGGATAGGCACGGCCGCGGCAAAGGAGGCAAACACAGAATGGACTGTGCTGTAAAAGTGAACGATATCGCATCATTTGTTCACCAATCAACAGAGATGCGCGGCCTTGCGCGACGGCCTGAATTCGGCTCCATGAGCGGCATGCCGGATGAGGAGACAAACGCTTGGCCAGCATGAGCGAACGCCCCAACATTCTCCTGATCACATGCGACCAGTGGCGCGGCGATTGCCTGTCGGCGGCCGGCCATCCGGTGCTGAAAACACCGAATGCCGATGCACTTGCCGCCGAAGGCGTGCTGTTTCGGCGCCACTTTGGCGGGGCAGCCCCTTGCTCGCCGGCGCGCGCCTGCCTCTACACCGGGCTCTACCAGATGAACAACCGCGTCTGCCGCAACGGCACGCCGCTGGATGCCCGGCACGGCAACATCGCGCTTTCGACCCGGGCGCTTGGCTACGATCCGACGCTCTTCGGCTATACGGATGTCTCGCTCGACCCACGCCTGCTTGCGCCCGGCGACCCCAGGCTGAGAACCTATGAGGGGGTCCTGCCCGGCTTCACCGTGCGCCAGTTCCTGCCCGAGCATCAGAAGCCTTGGCTGTCCTGGCTGAGCGCCCAGGGCATCGACTCCAGTGCCGGCCATCCTGACGTCCACCGCCCGGTTGGCGAACCGAGCGACCCCGTGACCAATGCGCCACCAATTTACTCGCAGGACCAGACGCCGACGGCTTTCCTGGCCGGCGAGTTCATCCGCTGGCTGGGCGAGCAGGAGCGTGGCGCGCCCTGGTTCGCGCATCTCTCCTTCATCAGCCCGCACCCGCCCTTCATCGTGCCTGAGCCCTACAACGCCATGTATGATCCGGCCGACGGCCCCGCTTTCAGTCGCGCCGGGTACTGGCAGGCCGAGGCGGAAAGCCACCCGTACCTCGCTTACGATCTCGACCGCCGGATGAGGCAGAACTTCCGCCCCGGCGCCGAAGGCAAGGTGCGCGACTGGGGTGAGGACAATATCCGCGCCATCCGCGCCATTTATTACGGCATGATCTCCGAGGTCGACGCGCAACTCGGACGCCTTTGGCAGGCGCTCAAGGCGGCGGGAGCCTGGGACGAGACCGTGATCGTGCTGACCTCCGACCACGCCGAGATGATGGGCGACCATTTCATGCTCGGCAAGGGCGGCTTCTTCGACGGCAGCTACCACATCCCGCTGATCATCCGCGACCCGCGCCTGGGCCATGCGGCCGGCGGCAGCGTCGATTGCTTCAGCGAGGCCGTCGATATCCTGCCGACCCTGCTCGATCTCCTCGGCGAGGATCCGCCACCGCATCTCGACGGCCGCTCACTGAAACCGTTCCTGGAAGGCGCTGCGCCGCGCGATTGGCGCGACGCAGCGCATTGGGAATTCGATTTCCGCTCGGTGGCCGATGGCGAGGCCGAGCGCCACTTCGGCATCGGCTCGCGCCAGTGCAACCTCGCCGTCATCCGTTCGCAAGACTTCAAATATGTGCATCTCGGCGGCGGCCTGTCGCCCCTGCTGTTTGATCTGAAGAAGGATCCCGGGGAGCTGACCAACGTCGCCAACGATCCCGCCTATCTCGCGGTGCGGCTGCAGTTTGCCGAAAGGCTGCTGGCCTGGCGGGCGGAGCATCTCGACCAGTCGCTGGCGCTGGCGGAGCTGACGGAGAATGGCGTGGCTGGATATGTGAGTAGGCAGTAGGCAGTAGAAAGCTCATTTCCCTACTGCCTACTGCCTACTGCCTACTGCCTACTGCCTACTGCCTACTGCCTACTGCCACCCAACTCCTATTGCCTACTGCACCTTCATCCTCTGCTGGTCACGCTTCTCGGCGTAGCTGCCCTTGTCGTAGGCCGCCTGCGCTTCAAGCTGTTCCTTGGTGAAGGTGGTGTAGAGATATTTCTTGCCGTCCTTGTCGGTCATGAATTTGAGGTTGTCCATGCCGACAGCGACTTCCTTTTCGCCGATGCCGAGGAAGCCGCCGACATCGACGATCACCGCGTCCGGCTTGTTCTCGGGCGTCAGCACGACGTCACCGATCTCGCCGACCTGGACATCGTTGGCGCCGTAGACGGTCGTCCCTTTCAGGTCGTCACCCCGGATCTCGCCGACCGGCATCTCCGTCAGCGTCGACTTGTCGATCGCCGCGGTCTGCGTCGGGTCGGTGGTCTTGGCTTCAGGGGCTGCCGGGGCCTCGGCCGTCTTTTCGGCCGGCGCCGGAGCGGTTGCGGTTGGAGCGGCGGCCTTTGGCACCTCGGCCGACGCGGTGGTTGCCGGCGCCGGATCATAGGCCTTGCGGTTGAAGTCGGGCTGCGCCTGCAGCTCTTCCTTCGTGGTCTCGGCGACCAGCCAGCGATCACCGTTCTTTTCGGCCCACTTGGCCTTGGCGAAGTCGAAGGCGACGTTCTTCTCGCCTATGCCGAGGAAGCCGCCAACACCGATGACGAGCGCCTCGGCCTTGCCGTCCTTGGTGAGCACGATGTCGTTGACGTCGCCGATGTTCTGCGCGTCGTCGGCGGTGCCGTTGTAGACGGACTCGCCGATGATGTTGGTGGCGAGGTTGCCATCTGCCTTCTTCACCGGCTCAGCCGAAGCGGCATTCATGTCGACAGGCTTCTGCGCACCGGTGCCTTCCGTCGTGGTCGCCGGCGCCTGCGCTGTCGTGTCGGTCTGGGCGGCCGGTGCCGGATCATAGGGCTTCCTGTCGAAGTCCGGCAGCGCCGTCAGGGCTTCCTTGGTGGTCTCCGCGACAAGCCAGCGGTCTCCGTTCTTCTCGACCCATTGCAGCTTGTCAAAGTCGAAGGCGACGTCCTTGGCTCCTATGCCAAGGAAACCGCCCACGCCGATGATGGCGGATTTTGCCTTGCCGGTCTCGTCAAAGACGACGTCGCTGATCTTGCCGATATCCTGGGCATCGTCGGCGGTGCCGTTATAGACGGATTCGCCAATGATGTTGGTGGCGAGGCTGCCTTCGGCGCGCATCACGGGAACGGCCGGCGCTTCGTTCTGCGTGGCCGGCGCGGGCGTCGTTGCGGTTTGCGCCTGGACGCCGGTTGCTATCAGCGTGGCGAGCGCGGTGGTCGCAAAAAGGGTGCGGATCATAATGCTTCCTCCTCGTGCATGATTTTCGGGCACACCGCAGGGTCGCTGAAAGAGCGGCCGCGGCGCTTCTACAGATTCACAACGTCGTGACCAGATCGTTGTTCCGAAAAAGGCGCTTCCCGCTCCGGACAAGCCCATGAAATTGCTGGCCCGGCCGTCGTGTTTCACCGGACCCTGGAACCTTTCTCCGGGCATTCCGTTTCAGCCTGCGGCTGAGCCCAGCGGCTCGGTGAGCGAAACGGAGTGGGGCATGCGATTTGCGGCGGTGCTGAACCGGGACGGCGGCACGTTGCGGACCACCGATCTTTCCGGCTTCTGTGACCGGCTGCGCCAGACGCTGGAGGCGGCCGGCCATACCATCGACGTCGATGTCGTTGCCGGCCAGGACATTGCAGCGGCCTTGCAGAAGGCGGTCCGGCGGCGCGGCATCGACGTCGTACTGGCCGGCGGCGGCGACGGCACCATTTCGACCGCGGCCGGCCTGCTGATGAACCGCAAGACGGCACTGGCCATCCTGCCGGCTGGCACGATGAATCTCTTCGCCCGCGGGCTCGGCGTTCCGCAGACCTTGGATGCGGCGCTGAAATCCTTTGCCGATGGCGAGGTGATAGAAGTCGATATGGCGAGCGCCAACGGCCGGCCTTTCGTGCACCAATTCTCCATCGGCCTGCACGCCAAGATGGTGCAACTGCGCGAGGGCATGGAATTCGGCTCACGCCTCGGCAAGATGCGGGCCTCGGCGCGCGCCGCCTGGGCGACGATCAAAAACCCCCCGGCCTTGAAGGCGACGCTCACCATAGGCGAGGCGGAAATCGTAACCCGAGCCACCGGCATCGGCGTCACCAACAACCTGTTCGGCGAAGGTCATTTGCCCTATGCCGACAATCCCGCCGGCGGCGTGCTCGGCATCTACATCTCGGTGGCGCGCAGGCGCGGCGAACTGGTCAGGGTCTTCTTCGACATGGCGCGCGGCAAATGGCGCGATAGCGCCCATGTCGAAATCCATCAGGCAGAGAGTGCGAGACTGAAAATCCATGCCGCGAGCAGCAAATACCGCGCCGTCATGGATGGTGAACTGGTCAAGCTCGAACGCGAGACCGAGATCGCAATTCACCCCGGAGCGCTAAAGGTGCTGGTCCCGTCTCGCATCGCACGGGCGGAGGCGGCGTGATGGATAGGAAAACGACATCGGCGCGACCGCTAGCCCTTTGGCCCCTGTTCGGTGGTCGGAGCCTAGATTACTTCGCCGTAAATCTCCGCGACCCCCCAAGCGACGAATGCCAGAAGCAAGCCTGCGACGAGGATCTTGAGCACGTTGACGCCCCAGCGTCCCTGACGGGCTTTCTCCTCGGGGATGATCTTGGTCATGGTCGGCCTCCGTATCGTTTGGCACCGGCCGGCGCGTCTGGCAGAATATGGTCGGGTAACGGTTCCTCGCCGCGAAGGTTCCGGAGCCTGGGGCGTACGCATTGGTCGGCACCGCGGCCGTTGGCAGCGGGACGCGGCATTTGGGGGCTTGGTGGATAGCAGGGTTCGCAAAACGCCGGGACTGCCGGCCGACGTCCTTGGCGCCGTGAAGGCGCAGGATCGACTTGCCGTGCTTCACGGTCTGCTTGATACGGCGCCCGATCCTGATTTCGACCGCATCACAGCTCTTGCCGCCGCTGTGCTCCAGGCGCCGATCGCGCTGATCACCCTGGTCGACGCCGAGCGCCAGTGGTTCAAGTCGAGCCTTGGCCTCGACGAAACCGAAACCACCGCGGGAATGCCCTTCAGCGCACATGCCATCGCCGCCGGCGACGAGCCGATGGTGGTGACCGACGCGACCCTGGACGCGCGCTTCGCCGCCAGTCCCGCAGTCAGCGGCAAGCATCGGATCCAGTTCTATGCCGGCGTGCCGATGGTCGTGGCGGGCGCCCGTATCGGCACGCTCTGCGTGCTGGACCGCAAGCCGCACGCCTTTCCGTCCGCAGACCAGCTCGGCCAGTTGAAGGCACTGGCCGAACTCGCCGCCAGCCTGTTCACGCTGAAGGACGCCACCCGCAGCGGCGCTATCGCAAAGGAGGCCCTGGCACAGGAGGAAAAGCGTCGCGCCATCGCCCTCGACGCCGCCTCGCTCGCCAGTTGGGCATGGGACATCCGCACTGACATCATCGAATGCGACGTCCTGCTGTCCGAACTTTTCGACCTGCCGCGCTCGAATCGGCTGAAGGCGCGCGACATACTGGCGGCCATCGATCCGCGCGACGTCTATCAGACCGAGACGCGCTTTCGCGACGCTCTGACCGGCAGCGACGACTATTTCGGCGAATACCGGGTGAAGGGCATCTACCCGCCGCGCTGGATCGCCACCCGCGGCCGCGTCATCGAACGCGACAGCGACGGCAAGCCGACGCTGATCTTCGGCGTCAACTACGACATTACCGAGCGCAAGCTAGGCGACGAGCGCCAGCGCCTGTTGCTGCGCGAGCTCAACCACCGCGTCAAGAACACCCTGGCCACGGTGCAGGCGCTGGCCACGCAGACCGTTCGCCACGCCCGCCAGCCGAGCGAATTCCTGGAAGCCTTCGGCGCCAGGCTGCAGGCGCTGGGCGCCGCCCACAATCTCCTGTCCGACCGGGAATGGCGTGGCATCGGCATCCACGAACTGGTGCAGATCGAAGCCAAGCCGTTCGACAGCGCCGCGCAGCCGCGCATGACGATCACCGGAGAAGACCTGCTGCTGACCCCCGACCAGGCAGTGGGACTTGGCCTGATCCTGCATGAGCTGGCGAGCAATGCCCTGCAATACGGCTCGCTGTCGGTCGCCACCGGCAGGGTCGAGCTCGGCTGGAAGACGCAAGGCAGGAAGGGTGCCCGTCATCTGGTGCTGACCTGGCGTGAAACCGGCGGCCCGCAGGTCGAGCCGCCGGACCGTCACGGCTTCGGCTCGATCCTGATCCGCCGCAGCCTGGCCAAAATCATTTCCAGCGCGGTGAAGCACGAGTTCCGCCCGGATGGCGTCTTTGCCGAAATATCGATACCGCTCGAGGATCTGCCGAAATAGTCCATAGCACGGTGCGTCGGAGCGGATTCACGCCGCGCGCCCGGCTCTAGTCCGCATCGTCGGCGTCACGATCCGGTCCGGCATTCTCGCGGTAGATGGCGTAGGCGGCGAGCGCGATCGCCGGGGCGAGAACGGCGCCGAGCCCGCCCTTTCCCTTGAGCAGGACGGGCAGGGCAGCGAGCGCGGCGGTGATGCCGAGCGCCTTCATGTCGGCACTGCGCTGTCGCGCCCGGCGCCGCGCGCGCAGGCCCGCCGACAGCCGGTAAACGATGAGGACCGATCCGGCGATCACCAGGAAGCCAACGCCGAAACCCAACGAGGCCGCCATCGGGCCATAAAGCCCGGCGATCCAGATGTAAGCCGCGCCGATGAGAAAGCCGACGCCGCAAATCACTGCGAGCGTGACGATGATGTAGACGATCGCCGCGGTCCGCGCGCGGCCAAGCGCCGCCAAGGCCTCGCCGGAGGCGAGAGCCGAAATCAGCGATGCCAGCATTGCCATCGGGTGGGACTAGCGCCGCGCCAGAAGCGCGAACAGGAAGCCGACGCCCGCCGCGATCGCCAGCGAGGTCACCGGCTTTTCGCGCACATTGGCAACGATCTGCGCCTCGATATCCCTAGCATTGCCGCGCAACCCTTCGAAGGCGGCCTCGCCCTGGGCGCGCAGTTGTTCGACGCCCTCGGTGGCCGCCCGCCGCGCCGTTCCGTAGCCGTGCTCGCCGGTCTTGGCCAACTGCTTGGTCAGTTTTTCGATGTCGGCCTTCAGTTGCCTGATGTCGGCTTCGAGGTCGGGACTCGTCCGGCCGTCTGTCGCGGATTTTCCTGCGGCGGTCGCCATAGCTTAACTCCTTGCGTTTGCTTGCTTTCAACGTCCAACATACGGCAAGGTTCCGCGCCAAAAAAGGGGACTTGGCGAAGCGCTTCGGCGCCGCGGCGCCCTATCCGAACCGCGCCTTCCTGTCTCATCAAAACTTCATCGGCGCTCCGACACAACTTTTTAAATGACAGCTCGCCCGATAGCGCTCATGACTGCCTCTTCCGGAAGACATTACCGCAAGGAGACTTCGCTAGGTGCCATTGCTTGACGGATTGCGGATTCTCGTCCTCGAGGACGAATTCCTGATCGCCGCCGACGTCGAACAGTTGTGCCGCGACTATGGCGCCGGCGAGGTGGTTGTTGCCGGCGACCTTGCGGAGATCGAGCCGGAGCACGTGGCCGCGCAATTCGATGCCGCCATCGTCGACCTGATGCTGAGCGGCACCTCTACCCTCGGCTTCGCCTCGCGGCTGCGCGAATCGGGCCTGCCCTTCATCTTCGCCTCCGGCCACTCCGAGGTGGACGAATTGAAGACGGCCTTTCCGGAGATCCGGCTGGTCAGCAAACCCTTCTCCGGCGAGGACCTCGTCGAAGCGGTGGCGGCGGCCTGCGGCCGCGGACCGCTCGCCTGAGCAAGCAACGCCACGGTTTTTCAGTCCGGAATTCGTCAATCAGGGATAGAGCGGTAGGCGGCCGGATAGTCAGGCGGCGTTCGACCCCGTCACTTGCGCCGAGATCGCGTCCGGGCCGTACTCGTCTTCGCCAGAGATTTTCAGGATCTCCTGCAGCCTGGCGCGGGCGCGGCTGACTCGGCTCTTGATCGTACCGACGGCACAGCCGCAGATTTCGGCCGCCTCCTCGTAGGAAAAGCCCGACGCGCCGATCAGGATGATCGCTTCGCGCTGATCCTCCGGCAACTGTTCGAGAGCGCCGCGAAAGTCCTTGAGGTCGAGTTGGCCGTGCTGGGCCGGATGGACGGCGAGCCTCGCGGTCATGATGCCGTCGCTGTCCTGCACCTCGCGACCGCGCTTGCGCATCTGCGAGTAGAACTCGTTGCGCAGGATGGTGAACAGCCAGGCCTTGAGATTGGTGCCCGGCTGGAAGCTCTCATGCTTGTCCCAGGCCTTGACCAGCGTTTCCTGCACCAGGTCGTCGGCCTTGTCGGCGTTCTGCGTCAGCGACACGGCAAAGGCGCGCAGACTCGGGATCGAGCCGAGCAGGTCGGTCTTGAAGCTCTGCGAGACGGCCGCCATGCCTCAGTCCTTTTTCCGCGCGGGCTCGGCCTGCTCAAGCTCGCTGAGCAGTTGGGCGAAGCGGTCCGGCACGTGGTCGGAGACCAATTCATCGTAATATTGCTTGAGTTTGCGGCCGATTTCCGAGTTTGGCCCCAAGGGGTCGCCGGAAACAACCCGACGCCGGCCCGCGGCGCCGGCCGAAGTGTCTTTCGTCATGTCCTTCATTTCGCCCTTTATTTCCAGCACCCTGGCCGCCCCTAACATACAACGCAAAGCGGCCCCCTCATCTGGTTGCCCATCCCGATCTCAAACGTCGTCCCCTTATATTAGTTCCATCGCAATCGGAACTTTTTCGGCAAGCCGGCGTTTGGCTCCTCGGGGCTTGCAATCAGCTTGGCCAGCCACCTATGCAGTAGCCACCTGATGCAATTGCGTCATCTGAGGGAGACGTCCAACATGAGCCTGTCCGCCACCATCACGCCGCACCTTCCGTTCCTGCGCCGCTTCTCGCGCGCGGTTTCCGGATCGCAGGAGAGCGGCGATGCGCTGGTCGCCGCGATGCTCGAAGCCATCATCGCCGATGTCGATATTTTCCCCCAGGCATCGAACGACCGCATCGCGCTGTACAAGGTTTTCGCGCGGCTCTTTACCTCGATCGCCATTCGCGTTCCGCAGGAACATGCGCAATCGGCATGGGAGCAGCGCGCGGCCGCCAATCTGAACGCGATCGCCCCTCGCCCCCGCCAGGCCTTCCTGCTGGTTGCGGTCGAAGGCTTCAGCGAAGACGAGGCGGCCGAGATCCTGGATGCCGACGAACAGGAATTCTCCGACCTGCTCGCCCAGGCGAGCAACGAGATTTCCCGCCAGGTGGCGACCGACGTCCTGATCATCGAGGACGAGCCGCTGATCGCCATGGACATCGAGGAGATGGTCGAGAGCCTCGGCCATCGTGTCGTCGGCACCGCGCGCACCCATGCCGAGGCGGTGACGATTTTCGGCAAGACCAGGCCGAAGATGGTGCTGGCCGACATCCAGCTCGCCGACGGCAGCTCAGGCATCGAGGCCGTGAACGAGATCCTGTCCTCGACGCCGGTGCCGGTGATCTTCATCACCGCTTTTCCGGAGCGTCTGCTGACCGGCGAGCGGCCGGAACCGGCCTTCCTGGTCACCAAACCGTTCAACCCGGACATGGTCAAGGCGCTGATCAGCCAGGCGCTGTTCTTCGATCGGCAGGCCAAGGCCGCGGCGTAATCCAGGGGCGCCGCGCGCGCCTGGGC
>NZ_RZOS01000999.1:0-865 GCF_004022605.1 Mesorhizobium sp. M4B.F.Ca.ET.089.01.1.1 | reverse complement strand
GCATATAGTTCATCGGCTTCAGGACGTCGGAGGAACGCGAGAGGACTTCGCGCTCGCGCAGCAGCCATGCATGCATATCGTCGAAGAGCGGCTTGCTCATCTGCTAGGCGCACGGCGCGCCGCTCGGTGGCGGTCTTGCCGTTGATCGCGCGCTCGATCTAAGATCCAGATTAGTCCGGTCGTGCACTTACCCTTCGCCAGGATGCGGATGGTGGTGTCATCGCCATGCAAGCGCTCGGCCGCGAACACGTGCCTTTCGATCAGCTTGAAGAGCGGCCTAAGAGCGAAGGTCCCATGGCCGACCTGATCGGCCAGCGTCGACAGCGGCAAGTCGATCCCCTCGGCCTTGAAGCGCGCGCTTTGGCGGTTGAGTGGAGCATGCATGCCGAACTTGTCAAACAGGATAGTCGCCAGCAGTTGCGGACCGATGAAGCCGCGCGGCGTGGCATGGAACGGTGCCGGCGGCTGGGTGATCGCTTCGCACTCTCGGCACGTAAATTTCTCACGCACGGTCTCGATCAGCTTGAACCGACGCGGGGTCTCCTCCAGCGTCTCGGTCACGTCCTCGCCGAGCTTGACCAGCCGCGATCCGCCGCAGCGACCGCAGGCCGACGGAGCGGCGATGACGACGCGCTCGCGCTCGATGTCATCGGGCCAGGGCTTGCGCACCGGCCGCTTGCGCTCGAAGGCGCGCACCTTCTAACGTGCGCGATGATCAACCCTTCGCGGGCACCGCACCGCCGGCCGCGCTCTACTACGCCTCGAGTGACCGGCGCGAGCGAGCATCCCCAGAAACATCTGGCTGGCTGGGGCGGCATTCTGCAAGCAGATTGTTTACAGTGGCCTCAATGCGCTCTTCGACGAG
>NZ_RZOS01000998.1:0-866 GCF_004022605.1 Mesorhizobium sp. M4B.F.Ca.ET.089.01.1.1 | reverse complement strand
CATGGCGCGATGCACTGGGATCTGGTCAAGGTGATCTTCTGCCACGAGTGCCGCGGCGCCGGCCGAGACGACCGGAACCTACAATTCACCAACCACGCGGCCACACCGGACAAGCGCAAAGGCTGGAGTCCATGAAACGGGAGCGGCCCGGCAGGCTGGCGTGGGTAGGCCAGCAAAAGCCGGGCCTAACCGGCGCTGGGTGTCGGGGGCGAACACGGCGCCGGCTGGCGAAACACTACGCTCTCGCCCAAATAGCAGGCACGTATCCAAAAGGACGAACGTGGGAGTAGCCCAACGTTTCAGTGTTTCATCTCGGGACCGAATTGCTGGCATCAATTTTGCTTCAGACGATTTTACAGCAAGGGATTTTTCACATTGCGACTGTCTCTCAACCTGCGCGAAGGCCAGGATCACCGAAGTGCATATACTCAGCGCCGCTGCAGATCGAGGATGTGCAGATCGACGAGAATGGCGATGTGACCGTCTCGATTATTGCTGACGACATCTACTCGCAGAATTCCACACAGCGCTATCAGATCACGTTGACCGAAGCCGAAATCAGCATTCTCGCCCACGGCGTCAGGCCCCACAAAGCATTGACCGCCGGCTAGGCGGAGGGCTGGACGCCGTGCTCATAGCCGGCCCTCAAATTTGAATGCCGCCACAATTGCTTTGTCTCACAGTGGCCGAATGTCGAAGTACCTCTTCGAGGTCGTGAGAAATGGGCTCGCTGTTGGCGATGCCTGGGTCGATCTCGATAGCCTGAGCGAAATGCGACGAGAGGCACTCAAGGCTCTGCAAGACATAGCAGTCGACGAAATGGCCTCAAGCGATTTGGATGAATCATTGACCGTCTCCGTCCATGA
>NZ_RZOS01000997.1:0-870 GCF_004022605.1 Mesorhizobium sp. M4B.F.Ca.ET.089.01.1.1 | reverse complement strand
GTCCAAGGTTCCGTTGAACGGCTAGACAAGGAACAGGGCAAATTTGTCCTTCAGACTTCTTTAGGACCAGTCAATGCCCGGTTTGTGATCTTGGCAACGGGTGTGGTTGACCGTGCGCCGACGATCCCGAATATCAAAACGGCTATAGAAAGGGGTTCGATTCGACTGTGTCCGGTCTGCGATGCGTACGAGGTTCGGGGACGTCGGGTAGGGGTCATAGGTCCCGAGGAGGATGCGCTTCGAGAGTCTATCTTCTTGAAAGACTTCACCCCGCATGTCTCGATCCTGTGCAATTTCCAATCCGATATCTCGACTGGGGGCCGGCGCCGGGCGAGACAAGCAGGAGTAGAGATCTGGGACGCAGTAGACGACGTGCTGCCTCATCCCTGTGGTTTTGAACTCTCCATGGTGGGCGGCGGCCTGGTCCCGATAGACGTTATCTATCCTTGCATGGGCTGTGACGTAAGAAGTGAGTTGGCTCTTGCTATCGGGGCGGAATGTGATGACGAAGGCTATATCCTGGTCGGCAACCATCTCGAAACGACGATACCCAGGCTCTACGCAATCGGAGATGTCGCCAAGGCCCTCAACCAGATTGCGGTGGGCTTCGGTCATGCCGCGCTAGCAGCTACCCACATTCACAACGAGTTACGTAAGCGCGATCGAAGCTGACCGCATACCTTGATCCTTCAGTCGATGATGCGCGCAATCAGCCGAAGATCGAGCGCCTCCTGCGCCGTTAGATAGCAATTCTCCTTCGCCCGCTCGACAAGGTCCTCGGCGGACATGCCACTTCCCCTCACGAAGTGTTCAAAATCCTCTCGTTCGACGCGCTCGGCCGTCTCCAGAGCCGCAAGCTCCTCGCGAATG
>NZ_RZOS01000996.1:0-871 GCF_004022605.1 Mesorhizobium sp. M4B.F.Ca.ET.089.01.1.1 | reverse complement strand
CTGCTGATGGCCGTGAACGAACATCGAGCGTATCGTCAACGTCGAGCGTGACGCTTTTCGGCGGCGCGGCGTAGCTCGACAGCCACAGATCGACCAGCACGCGGCCGAGCCGAATGACGGTCCTGATGTCGGGCAGGTTCTCCAGCCGCGAACACGTCGGCTGCGAGCACAGGTCGAGCCCGCTATCGGGCAACCGTCCGCAGGCGAGCTTGAAGGCTGGATCGGTGCGCAGCCGGTTGAGATCGTTGGCATCCTCATAACCGCAGGCGATTGCGAAGATGCGGGCGCGCAGGATGTCGGTCATGGCGTGCGTCACGCGCGCTCGATCACGTGGATCGCAGCCGCAAGCCGGTCGGCCAGTCGCAAACGCCGTTCGGCAGCCGCCAGAAGCATGACGCCGCCATCCGATGTGATGCGGCCGCCGTCAAACGCAGCTGTGATCTTCTTGCGTCCGACGGCTGGAAAAGACAGCGGCAGCAACGTATTCCCGGTCCTGGCGGGTGTGGATCGCGAGATGCGAATTCCACGCCAAATCAATCGTTAAGCTACATCCGCCAGGCTCAAAGGCCCATTGTCGTGCATAAGACGGGTTAGATCCGGTGCGGCCATGGCGTGCCTTTTATTTGCGTTCGCCCGAATTGGCAGCTGCGGATCCCACGGAATCCGTCTGCCTGCAATATAAGTAGAATTAATAGGGTGTCACAAAAACTTAATAAATTGACGATTTTTGCGATTCCTTCCATCAGTTGGCATGCAAACTAGTGATCAAGCGCGTCAGGGAAACACATCAGACCTGACGTATGCGTCAACGTCCATCCTGGCAGTACAGAGCAGCCGGCAAAGGGCGGCGGCACCCCGGGAGAGTTGGTAC
>NZ_RZOS01000995.1:0-872 GCF_004022605.1 Mesorhizobium sp. M4B.F.Ca.ET.089.01.1.1 | reverse complement strand
GACCAGCGCCGCCCGGCGACGGCGGTCTCACCCGCTGGCGTTCTAGGGTCAAACTCTACCACCTGACTGCCGCCAATGGCCGAGATGGATGGGAAGTTGCCGTTCGGCTCGCCAATCAGAACAGTACGTTGCGCAAGAGCGGTCATTCGATCCTTGCGATCGAATGGCTACTTTGGCTGGAATGGCGGACGTCTCTAGCAGCGTGGCTGTCTGGACCGACCTCGAATCCGGCACGGCGCGTCGGCGAGATGAAAAAACGAAGTTGCTATCCGTCCTTAATCTATACATGAATGAGGTTGGCAGGGCAGCGACTTGGCCGCCCGTGCGCGTCTGAAACTCATTACTATGTGACTCCTTTTCTGCAACACCACGAGTTGCCAACTGAGCAAGTGTCGAGATGGAAGAAATTGCGGTTACCACCGTAGAAGAGCTCCGCGAAGTCGTCAGAGGCTTGGGCTACGGCGTTCTATTTCGCGGGCAGACCTCTCATTATTTGAAGGGCGGCAATCCCTCAGTCGTGACTTCGTTTGATCGAAAAGGCTGCATACCAAGTCAGATGCTGAAATGGAGCCGATACGCCGAGAGCGCATTAGAAGCTTACATCGGCCCGGTGGCCCGTTCGCTCGATTTTATGCAGGCGCTGCTGCAGCACTATGGATGGCGCTCATTTTACGTGGACTGCTCTGCGAGCGCTGCCGTCTCCGCATGGTTCGCGAGCCATGTGTATTCTGACAAGCGCTCGCTGGAGCTGTGTGAAGATTGCGGGGAACGTCCGGTAATGCTCAGCAAGAGGATGGCCCGGTATGATTATGCCGACGGAGACGGTCACCTCTACGCCTTTGATCTCGCAAACTGTGCAGAACGTACAGGTG
>NZ_RZOS01000994.1:0-875 GCF_004022605.1 Mesorhizobium sp. M4B.F.Ca.ET.089.01.1.1 | reverse complement strand
GGATATCCGGCTCGACCCCGAAGCGCGACTGGAAGTCGGACATCAGCCGCTCGAACGGCTGGACCGCCGTGCCGAAGCCCTCGATCGCCGCGGCGTTGGCGGTTGCCGATGTCATGGTCGCGTAGAAACAGTCGCCGCCGCTGAAATCGCGCACCCAGGAAGCGCGTAGCGCGGTCTCGTCGAGGGGAGCGGCCGGCGGAACCTGCGGTTTGGGCACATTCAAGACGACGGTCTCACCCGGCTGCTTGGCGGCGGGCGGTTCAGGCTGCGGGCTTGTCGTGTTCGCCGCTTCCGGTGCAGTCGCCGCACCTTCGGGAACCTTGTCAGCCACCTTCGGCTCAGCCGGCTGGCTGGCCGGCAGCTTCGGCTTCGGAGCTTCCGCGATATCCGGCTGGACGGGCGCCGGGGCCTTTTCGACCGGTGGCGAGGCCGGGGCAATCTCTTCCGTTGGCGGAGCAGGCGCGATCCTGGTGGGCGCCGCAGTCGCCTTCCGGCCATCGCTGGCCTGCTGCTGATGTGCCGATGGAGCTTGTTCGGTGGGCGCTTGCGCCTGGGCAGTCGGCGGCTTTGGTTCCTCCTCCATTGACGGCAGGGGCTCGGCAGGCTGCGTTGGCGCCGGCTTCTGGTCGGACGCCGCATCCGCCGGTTTTTCCACCGGCGCCGGGGTCGGCGCTGCCGGCTTCTCAGCCGGCGGCTGGGCTGCCTCTGTCTGTGGCTTTCGGGACGAGCCCGCTGCCGGCTCCTCGGGGGGCGTCGTGGCGGCGCTGTCGGTCGGCGCCGGCTTCGGCGTTTTCGAAGCGGAAAGCGTCGTCTTGCCGGCCGGCGGCGGGGCGGGCGTCAGGAGACCGCTGAGATAGACGCCTGCTCCCGACACC
>NZ_RZOS01000993.1:0-876 GCF_004022605.1 Mesorhizobium sp. M4B.F.Ca.ET.089.01.1.1 | reverse complement strand
CCCCGATTGCCTCGCGATACTGCTCCAGCGCTGTCCCGTCACCGTGAAAGAAGAACCTCGCAGCGACGATGACCGAAAGAAAGCCCTTGCGTTCGCCGATGAACTGGACCGGGGAAAGCAGGCCAGCCATGTAGATGCGTTCAATAGCCGGAATGACGCGGGTGTCATGATCCTCATCCCAGATCACCGCGAAGTCGTGAATCTGGGGAGTTGCAAGCGGCTTGCGAACCACGTCGAGCCATTCGACGCTACGCAGGACGGAATAGTGGGTACCCCGGCCAAGGGAACCTACGGGTCCAGTTTCATCATGCAGGCAGGAAAACAAAGTCGAATAGACAGGCAGGGAAGCCATTTCTCATCTCCGGGTCGGGGTCAAATGTCGCGGCTATCAACCGCTGCGAGGAAGCTTTCGGCTCCCGCGCCGTTCACGGTGCAGAGATAGGGAGGACCAACCGCGTGTTCAAGGCACCTCGGTGGAAGGCAGAGACGGCGGGAAGGCCGATGAGACTTGGTAAGCTTTGGGAAGGCTACGGTAATGGTTTCAGCATGGGAGGTTTGCTGGAGCGTCTGCGGAAAGTGGACGCGCAGAAAGCCTTTTTGCAGCCTGTAGCTGGTGAGGAGGCGGCATCGCGAAGTGGGCGCGACCCTGACGCGGCCGTTCTGGTTTAGGCAGGGCCCAGCGTCGTCGTGAAGACCGCAATGAGGTAGTCGGCGTCCACGATGTGTAGGCAGTCAGCGCCAGCACGGACAACGATCCCGTCGAGAACCACTTCATGGTTGCCTAGCTCCCCCACCAGAGAGAACACCGCGCCACCGCTATAGCCGTCCACAACATCCCGCTCGCGAGAGAACTTGTAACGGCGATAGTGCTGGACG
>NZ_RZOS01000992.1:0-876 GCF_004022605.1 Mesorhizobium sp. M4B.F.Ca.ET.089.01.1.1 | reverse complement strand
GGATAGTGAGCGTGTTTTGCGCTTAACTCAATTAGCTCGATAGGCCTTAGCTCGATCTGATTAGTCGGCAGCAGCTTATGTTGTCTCCTTCACAGTCACCGACACGGCTTCGTTACATAAAGATGCGACCTTAAGCTGTGGGTAGGCAGAGGGAACCGTGGAGATGACATACAAGTCAGTTCAAGAGAGCCTGCGGGCAGCCGGAATTGTCATGAGCAAGAAGGGCGAGATCCATCGCATAAACTTCTTCGGCGGCCTCGAGGACACCGCGCACTACACCACAAGTCTCAAGGAGGCCCTGGAAAAGGGGCTGGCGATGGCAAGGCCGCAACGCTGGTGACAGGCGCCGCCCAGCTGGCGTCGGCAACACGGATCCCCGCGGTTGCAAGCTTGCCTGTCAGGTCGCCCGTTCACGCCGGGCCACGAGCCACCGATCCACGGCTGTTGGGGTCAATTCAGCAGCGAGGCGCAACGCACGGACTCGACAAGATCGAGCAGGTCGTCCCATTGGGGTGAAATATCGAGCCCGAGCCCAGTCCCATAAGAAAGCAGGGAAAACTGCGCCGTCAGTTCCTCCTGAAGACGCAGAGCTTCAGCAGGATCGGAAATGGAAGTCGTAGCCAAGGCAGCCAGGTCGCGACACCTGGCCTCGGTCTCGAAGCCGAGGCCACCGACAATCACACCAAGTTCGACCATCATCGAAATGAGGCGCACAAACCCCCTCCGGCGATCTGCGCAACACGAGCGGCACGAAATCAACCATGGTTGATTGGAAATAGAAAGCCGCAATTCGGGGAATCCCCGTCTTCCCCGCATTTCACTGTCTTGTGACAGCATACCCCTCCGCGTCTTCATCGCCTTTTTCAAATGCGTCAT
>NZ_RZOS01000991.1:0-877 GCF_004022605.1 Mesorhizobium sp. M4B.F.Ca.ET.089.01.1.1 | reverse complement strand
CTCCACCTCAGCAGCGTTGCCGCGCGCAGCGTAGCCCGCCTCGACATAGGCGCGAGATTGTGGAAGGCCTTCGGCGAGGCCAAAGCAGAAACGCTCCTGGCGTATGTTCAATTTTGCATTTGACATTGCGGTGCCAGAATACTGCAGCCGACGGCCTTCTGCTATCCTGAAGAGCTCTGGGCGTACCATTCTCGCGCCATTGCGCCATCGGTGCGCCATCGGGGAAATACAATTGGCGCACTAAATGCGCCATTGAATTTCCTTAGGGCACCTACGGTAATGGCGCACCGCTTTTTTGCGCCAATGGTGCGCCATCAGATTTTCCCAATGGCGCAAGTCCAGAATGCACTTCAGGTGACCTGTCCCGGACGTTTCATGTCGTCAACATGGAGCCCCTCGCGGTCCTTTCGAGTCACGGGGCTGTGATATGTCTCCTTGAGTAGCACCCGGTTCTTGACCCATGTCGCGATGATGTCGCGACATTGTTGGTCGCTCTTCTTGGAGACGTGTTTCTGAACCACTTTCCAAGCTGCGCGGGCCTTTGCGGCACCAGCGTCGGAGTAGCGTTCTCCGTCCGGCATGCCTGCGTCAATGTCATTCAGAATCCGGTTTACCAGGTCATCGGTCAGCCCCTCCCACGTTTCCGGCGGGAACCACTGCTCGATGGTTTGGACATTGTCGCCATCAGGATACAGGTCGTTGCCGTTGTGTAGTGCAACGCTGGTCAGCTTGAACCATTTCGCCGAGGCAGCAGGCGGTGTGATGTTGACCTTCCCACTGTCCATACGAACGTAGAGCCGCCTGTCGGCAAGGGACACCCCAAATCGAGCGGCCTCTTCGTCGCTCATTGTGGTCAAGGTATAAACGAGACGGGCGC
>NZ_RZOS01000990.1:0-877 GCF_004022605.1 Mesorhizobium sp. M4B.F.Ca.ET.089.01.1.1 | reverse complement strand
GTTCTTGTCCAGGCAGTATGCGCTGGACTACGGCGCGCAGGGCATCCGCTCGAACGCGGTCAACGCCGACCGCATCCGCTCGGGGCTTCTGACCGACGCCATGATCGCCAGCCGCTCGGGCGCGCGCGGCGTGTCGGAAAAGGAATACATGTCCGGCAATCTACTCGGCCAGGAAGTGACTGCCGAGGACGTGGCGCAGGCCTTCCTGCACCAGGCTCTGGCCGACCGGACCACCGCCGATGTGACGACCGTCGACGGCGGCAACATCGCGGCGGCGCTGCGCTAGCGACAACCCTGCCATGAACCCCTGCCATCATGCGGGGGTTCAGAGGGCCGGCGGCGACTTCGACAATCAGCGACCTCGCCGCCCCGAGTTGAAAACTGTCGTCAATCCGAAGCGGTTGCCGAAATTCCGCTTCAATCTATGCCTTGAACGGCTTCGCAAGGTGGAGACAGCCGTGACCGCGAACAGACTGCGTATTGCCGTCCTCTTTGGCGGGCGTTCGGCCGAGCATGAAGTTTCGGTGCTCTCGGCGACCAATGTCATGCGGGCGCTGGAGCCGGCGAAGTACGATGCCCTTCCCATCTTCGTCACCCGCGAAGGAAAATGGCTGCTCAGCCGTTTCGAGGGTGGCGCGCTGGCGACGCCTTCGGGCGGCACGGAGGTCTGCCTGGTGCCGGGCGGACACGGGCGCATGCTGGCGGTCCCGGCCGAGGGCGCGCCCTACGCGCTGCCAGATATCGACATCCTGTTTCCCGTCCTGCACGGGCTGCATGGCGAGGACGGCGCGGTGCAGGGGCTGGCGGAAGTGGCGCAGGTGCCGCTTGCCGGTTGCGGCATTCTCGGCTCGGCGACGGCGCTCGACAAGGATATCGC
>NZ_RZOS01000098.1:0-15937 GCF_004022605.1 Mesorhizobium sp. M4B.F.Ca.ET.089.01.1.1 | reverse complement strand
GGCCATGAGAGGTCATCTGCGGGACGAAGCTTTGTTTATTCTGACGATTCGCCCAGTCGAATTCTGGCCGTTCATTGATCAAGTTCGGAAAACAAACGTCCAAGCAAAACTGGTGAAGGAGCACCAAACCACCGGGATCGCCTACCTGCCTCACAACGGCATTGAAGGCGAGACATACGGCGACACGTCCCTCACCTTCGATTTTTTCAGGAAGGATGGGTGGAAGATGCTCGGCTATGAGCGGTCGATATTCGATGTTTTCCAGACGTCCGTGATACTGCAGGCCGCCTAGTTGCCATCGGAAACGAGCGTTGCCCATTTGCCGGACGTCGCCGCTTAAGGATCGCTGTGCTCTCGCTTAGAGAGTCAGACCCGAGCGAGGCGAAGAGATGGGCGAAACAAAAGACAAAGACGGGATTCAGATCGGCCACTTCGACGCTATGGCCGAGATGAGCGATTAGTTCACCTCGCGAAAATCCTGCAGCGAGGCATGGCGCAAGTCTTCCTCGCCCCGTAAATGGTCGGCAGAGGCACCTGTCTGCCCTTGGCCGGTCCACCGACTTGGCCACAAACAAGAGCCACCGACGGATCGACGAATTGGTCGCGCATGAGGGCAAGATGATCCGGCATCATCAAGTCATCATCCGGAGAGAAGGCCATTAATTCCCCTCGTGACGATCGAAGGGCCAAATGACGATTCGCATGCCCAAAGTGCGGTGCCTTGGGGAAACTAAACCAACGAACGCGTGGGTCAGAAAGCCCAGGAAGAGCTAGAACCGCATGTTTTCCGTAGCCGCCCCACACTTGAGGGCCGCAGGGCGCGGGGCTGCCGACGGATGCCCTTGAAGAGGCGCTCGTTTTCCTACGCCGGCTCGGCTCGGACGACTTCGGCCTCTATATGATTTCCTTGCCGAACAAGGACTATCCCGGCTTGTCGCATCTCCTGCCGGCGGTGGCCAGCGGCGAAATGCGGGAGACTTGGACCGCCGGGGCATTCCAGATGGAGTCATTTTTCAGACCATCTAGCGAAACGTTCCAAAACATCAGGCCCTATCTGGCTAAGAATAGCCAATCCGCGTGAGGTCAGCTCGGCATCCGTCATCTCAAGATATGATATCTGGTTTACTTCCGGGCACCAATGTCGATCCAAAAACTGTGCCGGCTCAGGGATATCAGAGAAGTCGGAGAGAATCTGTACATTCTCTTCCCGAAACCGTTTTGCGATACTCCGGGCCGTCAGGAGGTCGAGCATGGGAACGTTGGCGCGTTTGTACTCGTCGGGTAGCACTGTCAGCAACCATCTTTCAAGTTCGACGTCGTGATACCCCGAGAAGAGATCCCGCGCGCGCTTGGCCATCAGGTGGAGGAGAGAATAATCGATCCCTTCGTTCGCCCTCAAATCTAGAGGGGAGATGCTGCTCCCGATCAAACCAAAGAAGTCCGGGACGACACCACCTCCGACAAGAGTCGGGCCGAGCGGCCTCACAATGACCCGAGCTCGTGGTAGTGCTGCGCGCCACGCGTTTAGCGATTCCAGACAATTCGGCATTCCGGTTGTCAAGCAACGCTCAACGAAAGCTCGAAGGCTGGTGGCATCCTTCATGTACCACTGCTTCCACGCGCTTGGTATCCATTGGAATTGCGGGCGCATGTAAATGACGACGATCGTATCGATCTCGCAATCAATTCCCGATAAGAGTCGCGGTTTCTTCGGAGATTCAAGATTTTCTGCAGAAAGTACTGCGACAGACGGCGCAACTCTTTTGATTTCCCGACCGAGCCGCTCGGTCAATACCTCGTCTCTCTCGCAGGCCTCTTCGACCAACCATTGCGGGATCCCAGGCTGATCGAACGTCAGATCACCGCCAATCTTGCGAATTCCATCCTGTTCAAGCGCCGCCGAATAAACATGCAATGCTTCTTGAATGGCGCTACTTCCAGTCTTTCCAAAGCCGGCATGGATCACTAATTTCATGTTCATGTGTCTTTCAGAGGAAGCGCGGATCGCCATCGAGTTCAACCAGGTTCAGTACGACGCCTACGGGCCCCTCTTAGCCGCTTAACCCCTACATAAGAAGCCCCTGTGACGGCGCGGGCACAGCCTTGATGAGTTCGCTGCTAGACGCGGGACCCAAGTCGCCCAATTAAACCTTGACTTATCGCAAGTGATATCCCTTGGGTGCTCAGGCCCGACATAGGAAGCCGCGCGGAGGCGTGTGGCTCAGCCATTGCCCGCTGTCGCGAACTGCCCCGGAATTGGGCTTTGGCTCTGCCGCCAGCGATACGTGAGGGCGACGCCCTCATCAAGCGTATGAACCGGGCGCCAGCCGAGATCGCGTTGGATCTTCTGTATATCGAGAACGTTTCGGCGGACATCGACTCCACGGGCCGGCGCGTAGACAAGTTCCGCCGGAATGCGAAGAATGGCGGATATTTTGGTCGCCAGTTCGATTACGCTTGTGCCCACGCCGGAGCCAACATTGTAGACTTCCCCAGCGCTTCCACGAAGGCCGAGCAAGATCAATGCCTGCGTGACGTCGTCGATATAGACGTAGTCGCGGATATTTTGGCCATCGCCCCAGATCTCCACCGGCGTTCGGCTGGCTATCCTGTCGAACAGGGCCGCAATCAGCCCTTGGCCTTTCGCCGCCGACTGATATGGGCCAAATGGGTTCGAAATCCGCGCGATTACACTGTCGACCCCGTGCAGGGATCGATAGAGATTGAAATATCGCTCGATTGCGAGTTTGACCGTTCCGTAGGATGAGATTGGCACATTCGCGTGCTCCTCAGATATTTGTGCCGCGTCGGTCTGACCATAGACGGTGCCTCCTGACGAGGAAAAAACCCATCGACAGTCCACGCCCTTGGTCGCCTCCAACAAACCTACGGTGGCCATCAGATTGGCCTCGATCTCAGCGACGGCCATGTCGGTTGCTGCCGTCGGGCGTGCGGAACTGGCCAAGTGAAAGACTATGGAGCCCTCCATCGCGGCGAGAAGTTGGCGGGGCGGGGTGGCTAGATCGCCAAGAATAATGATGCTCCCCCTAGGCCAATGCTCGGACGCATAACGGGCAAAGCAAACAAGCTCAAAGCCTTGCTCCGCCATGGTGCGTGCGAGGTTGATCCCGATAAAGCCTGAAGCTCCTAGGATAACCGCCTTCCTACGCACGCTGGCGTGCTGCGGGCGCTCCTGTGTCATGCCGCATCCGAACCTTTGACGCCGAGATAGGTGCGAACGTGCTCTAGCCAGGCATCAGCCTTCCTGCGCGTTTCGGCGGAAACTAACGCAAGTGAGCGTGCCACTTCCTGCGCCCGCCGTACCTCGCTCAGATGCGTCTCCGCCATTTCGGACTGTGTGACGCTCTGCGCGTGTCGTCGGTGCCAGTTGAGCTGCTTCGCGCTGAATCGCATCTTTCCCTGTATCAATACTCTGAGATAAACGAGCCAATCTCCTGCTACGCGAAAGCTGAACAACTCGTCGCCGATTTCGGCAATCGCTTTGCTGATCGCAACTCGACGGAAAACAGCTGCACTGACGTTCGGAATCGTGTTTTTTATGCTCATCGCCTCGCTGATCTCGGCTTGGCCATTCTTGGTATAATCGGACAACCAATCGTCAGAGATGTCACGGGTGTAGTCGATATAGCTTTCTGCGAGCACGCGGCCTTTACCGTCCAACTGCCCAGATTGGCTATACGCAAGCACAAGGGACGGATCAGCGAAGGCGGGCACCAGCTCTTCGAGAAAGCCAGGCTCGGCGAAATCATCGGCTTCCGCGATCCAGACCAGATCGCCACGGCTACGACCGACGCCCTTCGCCCATTGACGAAAGACCGATCCCGAATTCCGGCTGCTGATGGACAGTTCCACATCCAATTCACTGTGCTCAGCGCGGAAGCTGTTGATAATTTCAACACTTCTATCCGTCGAGGCGTCGTCCAGCACGATAAGTTCATAGATCGGATAACTTTGGGTCGCGATACTCCTTAGCCGTTGCAACAGGTGGTTCGCGTAGTTGTAGTTCGGAACGACCACCGATATGCGCTGGAACCCTGTAGCGTGATGAAGAAGGTCCATCAGATATTGCCGCATTGATCCAACCGTAACGAGGTAGTGTTGGACAGGACCGTCCAAAATCCCGCTTAGCTGAATGGCAAAATCTTCAACGTCGAGCTTCTTCGCGAGCCTACCTCCACTATCAAGGATGAAATCGGCTGCGCCGGTTGCATCCTGAAAGGCCACGACCGGAACGCCGACTTCCGCGGCTTCTAGAACGACATTCGGAAACGGATCCTCGCGTGACGTCAATGCGTATGCAGACGCTCCGGCGTAGTATGCCATTGGGTCTTGGACAAATCCGACGAACTTGACGCTATCCTTCAGCTTCTTCTGAGCAAGAAGCGTTTCAATCGTTTCCTTCATCCCCTGGTCGAAATGACCAATCCAAATGAACGCTGTACCGGGATGCGAGCTAAGAACTTTTTCTGCCACTTCGATGAAAAGGTCCGGCCCCTTTCGGTGATCCACGAAGGCTACGGCAAGAACATAGCGGGTGCCCGGCGCAAAGCCATGCTGATCACAAATAAGACGACGTGCTTCCTCGGACTGGCCTTTGAACGGGTTTCTCCGCACGAGGCCCTGAGGACGGATCAATGCTTGCCTGAGCGGTTCGCCGAGGAAGCTCTCGAATCCGGATTGAACGATAGACGCTGCAAAAACGATTTTGTCGGCGTGTTCGGCGATGGCGAGGGCGTGCCTGTTCAGACTGTAGGACTCCAAGACTCCAGGCAGTTCGTGAACTAGAGAAACCGTGCGGAAGCCAGCTTCCTTTAAGACCGGAACCATCAAGCCAGATACCGTGGTGTTTACAATAGCGACCTCGGCACCAGCATTCCGTATCGCCTCCAATTTTCGGCGCACCAATTCCACTGGCTCGCTGTCGAGAGCCACGCGGTGCAGCGACGCAACCTCGGCAAAGCGCGAAAGCATAGGGCCATCGCCGAGGACGATCATATCTACATCATATTGCAGTTCCCCAAATTCCCGGGCCATCGCCAGAGCGAGCAATTGTGCACCATGGGGATGGGCATCGTGGGACACGATTGCTATCCGGGGCTTGGGCTTTCCGTTCGCCGCCTCCAAGGAGTCGCGGGTCGCTTGCAGGTAAGCATGGCCGTTTGCGCTATCGGGCTCCAGATGAGCGCCTTCCGCCCACTCGTTCCAGGCATTGACGAAGACCAGCCGCTCGGATGGTTCGTCGACATGGGTCAGCGCGTCCTCAATGGCGTTATCCAGCCATCTGCGGTAGAGCGCGGGGGTGTTGTTGATGAACACAGTGCCGCCGCCCTTACGGCGTGCCGAGTTGTCCCAGCCGGGGCAAACCGAGCGGAAGAGCTTGTACTTGCGGGGCGGATAGTTCTCGCTGCGCTGCAGAAAAACCGACCAATCATAGACAGTCGTGGCAAAATCCTGGCGCAGCGGCGCCACAGTGTGCGTGACGTTTGGCGGCGCGGAATTGTTTGGCGGAAATTCCACGGCGGCATCGAACCCGTAACGTTTGGGTGGCACCGATTCGAAGGATTGGGTGTAGGCGAGAAAAATCTCGCCAATACCGTTCGCCCGGCACCATGTCCGCCAACGGCGCGCTGTCTTGGCTGCCGCCGGAAGCAGGCTTGGGCGGTAGACAAGCAGCAGCGGCTTGCCGTCGATTCGGATGTAGCGAGGGTCGCGAAGATAAGGCGCAACCTCGGCTATGAAGGCTAGGTCGTCCCGGGGTGAGTGGTCCTGGGCAATGAGTATCTCCTGGTCCATCCCATCCCAGCGACGCGACCAGTTCTCGTTGGCCCAGCAGAGGCAGAACGGCATGTCGAGGCTCTTGTCCTCGAGCCAGTTTTCGAGCGGCTTTTCCAATAGCCTCTTGCCGCCGAACCAATAAAAATAGAAGCAGAAGGCCTCCACTCCATAGAGTTTTGCCAGCTCGATTTGGCGGCGCTGCACGGCGGTGTCGCGCAGATCATAGTAGCCAAGCGCATCCGGTACATGCGGCTGGTGGTGGCCGACAAATTGCGGCTGGGCGGACCTGACATTGGTCCATTCTGTGAAGCCATGCCCCCACCATTCATCGTTTTCGGGGATCGGGTGGAACTGCGGCAGGTAGAACGCGACGACGCGCACCGGCTTCTGAAGCAGCGGCGGCGCTTCGAGACGCGGCACATAGACAGGTTCAGGAGCAAAGCCCGGGCCAGAGGTGGCCGACCTATACGATGCCGCTCCGTTGTCGCCCAAGGGTGCGTTGGGCGCCTCCAAGCTTCTCCAGGCACGGTAGGCATTCGTAACGCCAAACAGCGAAGGGAAGGTTGAAAACGCCGCTCTCTTCAGCTTCCGCTTGGCGTTGATCGGCAGCGGCAGATTGTGCCAACAGGCGTAAGCGGCGCGAGCCGCGAAACGGCAAAACTTGATGGGTGAATTGCCGATCGCGCGAACACGGCTCCCAATTGCGCGCAAAGGCCTGGTCAGTCGCCATGACGTGCTGGCGTAGACGGCATCAAGAATACCATGCAACCGGATTTCCTCGGAGCGCGCATTGTCGCGATCGGCAAGGAGCGTGCTGGCGTCCACATGCACCGTCGACAGTTCCGCTTGCAAAGCGTGTATCTCTTCTGCCCTCGCAGCGAGTTGGGCTCTTGCGCGTGCGATTTCGCCGGAGCGGCTCTCGACCTCTCTGCGCGACTTGGCGACTTCTTCGAGGAGCGCCTGCGTCTGCATTTCGCGATGCTCGCCCTGTTCCCTGTGGCCCGCGATCTCCTCTTCCATCGTCATCGACTGTAACGACCACGGATTTCCAGCTTGGCTGGCAGCGTTCAGCACCGTACCATCAAGTCGAAGGATGCTTTGCTCGACGGCCGCGACCTCCCCGGCTACATGGCGCCGCCCCAGGACGTTCTCCTGGGACGGCCGTTTAGTTATGATGCAAAGAGAGTTCAGGAACTCTATGGAATGGATGGACGCAAGCGAAGGCTCATCGAATGCGATCCCGTACCGATTGGCGAATGCTGCAAGTGCATCCGTTCGACGGTGATCCAGTCCCCAATGCTCGTGATTTACCAAGTCCAGCAATCGCTTGAAAAACGATATCGAGGAAAGCGGATCGTAGAGGCCACCTTCGAAATCCTGCCAGTAGCTGGTATGCAAATCCTCGATAACGAATATCCCACCGTCTAAGAGGTGAGGAAAATAACGCGCGAATGTCCGTATGACGTCGGAAGATATATGCGACCCATCGTCTATGATCACGTCGAATGTCTCGGATCGTGCAACAATACTACTCTGGATCTCTTCCGAGTTAGCATCCCCGACGACAACGTCTATCCTCTTGTCGTCGAAACGCAGCAGACCGCAATTCTGGTTGATATCGCAGCCGAGAATAATTTCCGCCTTTGGAAAATACTTTCCCCATATCTCAAGTGAGCCGCCATTCTGGATACCGATTTCGAGGATCCGAACCGGCTTGCTTCGATATTTCGAAAAAAAACGGTCATATTCACTCAGGTAGATCGACCATTTGTCCGACACCTTGCCGTCATGGGTATCATAGAGCCGGCGAAGCGACCGTGTACGGGTATTGGTAGCTTCCGCTTTCGGAACGCTGTTCTTCGCTGGGGTCGTTGGTTCGTTCATCGTTGAAGGCTGTCCTTGATTGGCGCCGAACCGCTTCGAGGTAGCCCCGACAAGCGATCCGTAGCACTGTCTCTCGATCGACGCCCTAAGTTCCGACTATTCCCTACGAGGTGGGCAACCACTATCTCCGCCGACGCCCTCCACTTCGGCGCCGTCCACCCGAACGCGACCGCGAATTTTGCCGTCGATAGCCGCGAATTGGCTGGGCGGCGCGCCTTTGTCGGATAGTCTCTGGTCGCGATTTCGCGCACCCCAGCATGCGGGCCACCCAACGCCTTGCTTATTTCCAGGATATGACGGGCGAAGCCGCTCCAGGTGGTCTCGCCGGTTCCCGCCAGATGGTAGATGCCGAACGAAACAAAGTCCTTGTCGCCGTGCAGAACTGCCGCCACATGCAAGATCGCATCAGCGATATCGAGCGCAGACGTCGGGGTTCCCCACTGGTCGGCCACCACCGCGATCTCGTCGCGGTCGCCAGCCAGCCTCAGCATCGTCTTGACGAAGTTCCTGCCGAAGGGGCTGTAGACCCAGGCCGTGCGCAGGATCAGGTGGCGTGGATTGGCTGCCGCCACCGCTACTTCTCCGGCGAGCTTGGAGGCGCCGTAGACGCCGAGCGGCGCTGGCGCATCGGTCTCATCATAGGCGCCGTCCTTGGTGCCGTCGAAGACATAGTCGGTCGAAAGATGGATGACGGGAACGCCAAGCCGAGCCGCCGCCGCGGCGACCGCGCCGGCGCCTTCGGCATTCACAGCAAAAGCCAGGTCGGGCTCGTCCTCGGCCTTGTCGACGGCGGTGTAGGCGGCTGCGGAGACGATGATATCGGGCCGCGATGCTTCGAGCGCCTTGAACACGGTCTCGGGCCGCGCAAGGTCGAGTTGCGGCCGGCCCACGGCAACGACTTCCATGTCGCTGCGTCCTTGCGCCGCCTCCAGCAGGCTCGCGGCGATCTGGCCCTCGCGTCCGGTGACAGCGATCCTCAAGCCGCGCCCTTCCTGTTCTCACCCAGCACCTGGCCCAGGCGCTCGCCGTTGTAGCGCTGGTCGCGGATCGGGCCCCACCACCACTTGTTGTCCAGGAACCAGTCGACCGTCCTTGCCAGGCCGCTGTCGAAATTCTCCCTGGGTGTCCAGCCAAGGTCGCGACTGATCTTGGAGGCGTCGATCGCGTAGCGGCGGTCGTGGCCGGGCCGGTCGGTGACGAAAGAGATCAAATCTCGGTAGCTCCCGCCGCCGGCGCGCGGCCTTCTCAGGTCGAGAAGATCGCAGATCGTTTCGACCACGCTGAGATTGGTTCGCTCGGAGTTGCCGCCGACATTGTAGCTCTCGCCCGGCCGCCCCGTTGTCGCGACGAGCTCCAGCGCGCGTGCGTGGTCCTCCACGAACAGCCAGTCGCGCACATTGGCGCCGGCGCCGTAGACCGGCAGCGGCTTTTCGTCGAGCGCGTTGAGGATGACCAGCGGGATGAGCTTCTCGGGGAAATGGTACGGCCCGTAATTGTTCGAGCAGTTGGAAAGCACGACCGGCAGGCCATAGGTCTCGTGCCAGGCGCGCACCAGATGGTCCGAGGCCGCCTTGGAGGCGGAGTATGGCGAGGACGGCGCATAGGGCGTCTCCTCAATGAACATGCCACCGTCGAAGGGAAGATCACCGAACACCTCGTCGGTCGAGACATGATGGAAGCGGAAGCGGGTCTTGCGGTCCTCCGGCAGGCCGCGCCAGTATTCCAAGGTCGTATTCAGCATTCGGTAGGTGCCGACGATGTTGGTCTCGATGAAGGTGCCCGGCCCGTCGATCGAGCGGTCGACATGGCTCTCGGCTGCCAGGTTCATGACGATGTCGATGTCGTCGCGACGCAATATGTCGAGCACCGCCTTCTCGTCGCAAATGTCAGCCTGCTCGAACCTGTAGTTGTGTGCATTCTCGATCGGCCGCAGCGAGGCGAGGTTGCCGGCATAGGTCAGCTTGTCGAGATTGGTCACGCGATAGGCCGGATTGGCGCACAAATGCCGGCATACGGCCGAGCCGATGAAGCCGGCACCGCCAGTCACCAGGAAATTCACGTGGCCCTCCTCACGAAACCCTCTCATGCGAACACCTCCGCCATGCCAAGGACCGGCGCGCTGAGATCCTTTTCCGAAAGCTGGAACCCGCCTGATATCGCAGGCCATTCGATGCCGATGGCCGGGTCGTCGTAACGGATCGACCGGTCGTGCTCGGGCGAATAGGTGTCGGTGACCTTGTACAGAACCTCGGTGTCGGGCTCGAGCGTGACGAAGCCGTGCGCGAAGCCTTTCGGCACCAGGATCTGGTTGCCCTTCTCGGCCGATATTTCGAGGGCGACCCATTGCCCGAAGCTCTTGGAGCCGCGACGGATATCGACCGCAACGTCGAGGATGCTGCCGCGGACCACGCGCAGCAGCTTGTCCTGGGCACGCGGCGGTAGCTGGTAGTGCAGCCCCCTCACCACGCCCGCTGCGGCGGAATAGGAGTGATTGTCCTGCACGAAGCGCAGGTCGATGCCGGCCTCCGCAAAGCGCTCGGCATTGTAGGTTTCGATGAAGAAGCCGCGTGCGTCGCCGTGCCGCTTCGGCACGATCTCCACAACGTCGTCGAGGCCGAGCGGCCTGATTTCAAGCACCCTGGTCCTCCGTCAGATCCATGACCCGCTTGCGAAGATAGGCGGCATATTCGTTCTTTCCGAGGCGCATGGCGCGCTCCAGAACCTTGTCGGCGGCAAGCCAGCCCTGCTCGAAGGCGATCTCTTCCGGGCAGGCGACCTTTATGCCCTGGCGGTGTTCGATGGTACGCACGAAGGATGCGGCTTCATGCAGGCTGTCATGCGTGCCGGTATCGAGCCAGGCATAGCCGCGGCCGAGCTGATGGACCTGCAGTTGCCCGCGCCCAAGATAGACATTGTTGACCGCCGTGATCTCGAGCTCGCCGCGCGCGGAGGGCCTGATCGTCGAGGCGATGTCGATGACCTCGTTATCATAGAAATAAAGGCCGGTGACGGCCCAGTTGGACTTCGGCTTCTGCGGCTTCTCTTCGATCGTCAAGGCAGTGCCGCTGACCCTGTCAAAGGATACCACGCCGTAGCGCTCAGGATCGTCGACATGATAGGCGAACACGGACGCACCGCTTTCGCGCGCCGCCGCCGTGCGGCAAAGCTGCGACAAGCCTTCGCCGAAATAGATGTTGTCGCCGAGGATCATCGACACGCTGTCCTTGCCGATGAACTCGCGGCCGATGATGAACGCCTCGGCAAGACCATTGGGGTGAGGCTGTTCGGCGTAGGACAGCTCCAGCCCGAATTCCGAGCCGTCGCCCAGCAACTCCCGGAACACCGGCAAGTCGCGCGGCGTTGAAATGATCAGAATCTGGCGAATTCCCGAAAGCATCAGCACGCTCAGCGGGTAATAGATCATCGGCTTGTCGTAAATCGGGAGTATTTGCTTAGAGACGGCTAATGTTAGCGGATAGAGACGAGTGCCGCTGCCTCCTGCAAGGATAATTCCTTTCAACAAGCTCTCCCTTGAAAACCGAGGCCCCCGCCCTGACAACAAGTTGCCCGTGCTTAGGTTTCAAGCAATGGCTTGTCAATCTTCCCGCTCGGGCAGCGTCCAGGGTCATCCCCGTTTGTCCTGATCGGTTAGTGGACAGTATCGGTCAAGCTGCAGCGGAAATGGTCGCCAGAGCAGATTGCCGGCTGGCTCACGCGCACCTACCCAGGGGAGCCGCATAATCAGGTGTCGCACGAAACGATCTATCGCAGCCTGTTCATTCAGGCACGTGGAGTGCTGAAAAAGGAACCGCTGGAGCATCTTAGAGCCAGGCGCACGATCCGCCGTTCCCCGCACGCCAGCATGAAGCGGAGTCGGCTGGGCCAGATCAAGGATGCAATCTCCATCAGCGAACGGCCCGCCACCGTCGAAGATCGAGCAGTTCCCGGCCACTGGGAGGACGACCTCATCTCCGGGTCCAAGAACAGCTACGTGGCGACGCTGGTCGAGCGTCACTCGCGCTATGTGACGCTGATCAAGGTCGCCAATAAAGATACCGAAAGCGTCGTCTCAGTCCTAATCAAGCAATCGCAGAAATTGCCGGAGAGCTCTATCAATCGCTGACATGGGACCGAGGCAAAGAGCTTGCCGACCACCAGCGGCTGACAATGGCCACGGACGTCGAGGTCTAGTTCTGCGATCCTCGATCGCCTTGGCAGCGCGGCTCGAATGAAAACACCGACCGCGACTGCTGCGCCAATATCTGCCACGTGGCACCGACCTATCCCTGCACAGCCAGGCAAAGCTCAGCGCCATCGCGCGGCAGCTCAACGGACGCCCAGAAAGACCTTGCTCTACTAGACCCCAGCGGAGAAGTTCGCTGAGTGTGTTGCAGCGATCGGTTGAACCCGCCGCCCCAAAGCGGCCATTCGCTGCGAACGATGTCTATTGAGCTGGGGGGGCGAAAACCGTGCCTCCAAACCCGCCGCCCGGCAACACCTCTGAAGGACGAGCGTCTGCGCGGGAACAATGATAGTCGCCGCCATCGAATAGCGAACGGCGCCCATACCAGGTCTCGATTGCCTTGCACAGCGTCATCTCTGCTGAGCGAGGTATGGAAGATCCGGGAAATCTCGAATGGCGCTACAAAGGTCAGGTTTGGCAATCTGAAGCAACATCTCACCGGCCCGACCGCTCGCTTGCAGCAAGCAACGAGGCAAACATGTGCGCATAGTTTTCGGCCAGCACTCCCCAATCCCACTCTCGGATCGTCTC
The DNA here is from genome assembly GCF_004022605.1 of Mesorhizobium sp. M4B.F.Ca.ET.089.01.1.1. Lineage (NCBI taxonomy): Bacteria > Pseudomonadati > Pseudomonadota > Alphaproteobacteria > Hyphomicrobiales > Phyllobacteriaceae > Mesorhizobium > Mesorhizobium sp. M4B.F.Ca.ET.089.01.1.1. Next base: position 3,483 of record NZ_RZOS01000098.1, on the reverse strand, counting down.
GATCATGCGGGCGGCCATCTGCGACCCCAGCGACGGCGTGTCCCGCAACAGGGCGAGCTTGTTCGCAAGCCCCTCCGCAGTTCCATCGAAGAACAGCCCGTTGTCGCCATCCCGAATCAGCTCGGGCATGTTTCCCACACGGGTCGTTACCAAGGGGACACCGCACGCCGCCGCCTCCAAGCAAGGATTGGGAGTGCCTTCGCTGCGACTGGCGCAGACATAAACGTCGAGACCCCGATAGAAGTCGAGCATTTCGTCATGGCTGCGCCAGCGTTGCTCCCGAACCGCAGTCAGTAGTCGCACACCCGGCACGGCAGCGACCGCGGGCTCGATGACGTCGTGGAAGCCCCGATGCGCCGGACCATGGTTGCTCAGACTTCCCGCCCATCCGACGCGGAGCTCGCCAGCCCGGGGTTGCTCTTGTGGGGGACAAAAGAATGTCGTGTCGACCCCATTGGGCGTGTAGTGGACCGGAACACGCAGTAGAGGACCGTATTCGTGCTCGAGCTGCCGATTATTGACAAACACAGCGCGCGCCAGCCGGTGCAGGGCGGCGAGCCCCGGCTCGCGGAATTCGCCCTCGAGCTCTCTGTGGCTGCAGATCCCGATGAGCAGCCTGTCAGACCGCCGGGCGAGGGCCGATTCCGGCAGGGGCAGTTTCGAGATTTGGAGCCAATAGAAGATGAGCACGATGTCCGCCGCGTTCACGTCGGACTCAGTCACATCATGCTGAAATCGTTCGACGATCTCGAACCTTCTTTCCAGCACGCGCCGGAGATTTTGGGTCTTGCGATCGATCGCCCAGCCGGGTCGGTCCGCGATCGCCAGGATGCGGGGGAGGTGTACATCGCTCACGGGGCGTACCGCTCAAGCCAGTGCGCCGACCATGGATTGGCCTCGTTCAGATCGTCGTCCGTCGCAGTGGCGCGCATCTGGCTGGCGTCCGGCAGCCGGATATCCTCTGATCGCAAGCGAGGTCGCCATCCGTGCCAACCAAGACCATTGACCTCCTCGCTCAGGTACCGGCGGCCAGCATACTTGCGCGCGGCGTGCTCTGCACTCAGGAACAGATAATGCTTCATGCGAAAACGCTCGGGGTAGAGCGTCACCGGCCCCCCGAAGCGTACGCGATGGCCGCCTGACCACGCAATCTCCATGGGGCCGTCCTGTTTCTTGTACGCACGGACGCAGTGTGGGGAGGTCGGCCGGAACGGGTAGTAGGTCCGCAGCGTGTATTGATAATTGGTATTGTCGTGATTGGGGGCTTCCCTGGTAGGAATGAACGTGAACTCGGAAGACTCGATCGCGTTGCAGCCGAGTGCGTCGGCTGCCGCGATGGCGGAGACCAACGATGAGTACGAAGTCGGCGGAAGGTGGATCTCGTCAGCGTCAACATGCATGAACCAGTCTGCTTCGAGCGACTGAAATAGTTCCTCTTTGCGACGAAGAAGGTGCTCCCAGCAATACCAGCCGTTATGCGGGATACTTTCGAATCCTATCAATCCAGCCCCGCAGTAGCGCTGGGCAATCTCAAGCGTTCGGTCCGTCGACTGATTGTCGCAGACGTAGACCTGCACGCCTTGACGAAAGAGGTTCTCAAGACATTCGGCGATGAACCGTTCTTCGTTCCGTGTTGTAAGGACCGCGACGACTCGCGGGGAATTCCTATCACGCGCAGCATTCGCAATGTGGGTGTTGAGATCGACCAAATCCCTCAATCCTTTGTCGTATGCTTCCGGATGTCATTCTGGCCGATCAACTGATAGGGCGCAATGAACTTGGCCGGAATGACGGTCTAAAGACTCACAGCGGCCATGCCAAGGCGCTATCACTCTCTCACCTGAAGTGCAACGCGCGCTCATAGCGGTCCCCGTCGCGATCGCAAGTCTCAGGAACAGCGCGTTCGGAAACAGGCAAAACGGCCCCTTATGGCGCCTCCACGCCTTGCTGTTTCTGTCGCAGCCTCCGCATCCGACAATCACATCCTGGCTCATCACATTCCGTTTCGGGAAGGAGCAAACCGCTCCTACCGGATTCCCATCAAACGGCAGCGCATTCCTGGACAATTCGATCCCGCGAAACGACAATCGGATCCCGCGCAATGCACAACGGATTTCCCTGTTAGATCGCCGCCGACCTCTGACTTTGCCGGATACTTGGTCGAATTTCCCTGATCTGAAGCAGGGAAATTTCCCCTAAATTATCTAAAATTGCACGATAATATCGCTGCCTCGTTCCACGCATCAGGCACCTCGCGGGAATTCCCGCTTTTTTGCCTGTTGTCTGGAATATCAAACGGAGACTGGTTCGCCAGTGACTGCTCGGTTCAGGCGCGATGTCCTCGTGTTCTGGAAGTTCGGGCTGGCGATGGATACCACTATTGCTGGATCCTCGGCCTGTGCATCCTTGGCGGCCTCGCGTTGGAGAGGATGACACCGCAAGGATTGTTGCGCCGGGTCCAGTCGTCGGCCCTCAAACTTCTCAGTGCCCTCCGGCGTCGGCGGCGGCAGGACCCGCTCGGCCAAGCGCGGATCGGCAAAAATATCGGGCCTTTTCTCGCCCGGATCGGGAACGGCCCGACACCATGACGCCGGCATCGATTGGCGAAGGACTTGATGCCACAGCCGGCCGTGAAGGCCAGCACACATTCGAAGAAATGTATTGTCAAGAGAAGCATGCAGCCCGCCAACGCGCATTTCAGTTGACCGCTGTCTCTCAGAGCGGAGAAACGCGCCGCGCGTCCTGGCGGGCGCGCTTGCACGAAACAGTGCATAGGAGTTGGCTCTCGATTGCTGTTGCCCACAAAGGATGCGAAAAACTTCTCAAAAGACGAAAAGAAGCTTCTCGGGGGGAGTTGTGCCGAAAGTATTTTTGTCGATACAGGGGCTGCGCGGAATTGCTGCGCTGCTCGTCGTCGTGCATCACTACTACGCCACCTATGGTTCGATCCACAAACTGGCCGGCGGCGATCTGCCGTGGCTTCTCTCATATGGAAACTTGGCGGTTTTCGGCGCCGTTGGCGTGCCGATTTTCTTTGTGATCTCTGGATTGGTCATTGGTTTGCAGCGGTTTGAAACGGGAGCTGCGGGCATATATGACTTCATGGCTAAGCGGTTGGCACGCATTGCTCCCCTCTACTGGGTGATGACCCTCGCCTATGTTTGTTGGGCTTCACAATTGTGGACATGGCCGCAATTAGGCCGCTCACTGCTGTTCGTCGAGAGGCCTGTCACAGGCGAGCTTCCTGCGCTGGGGGTCGGCTGGACTCTTGAATACGAAATGTTCTTTTACATGGCATTCGCGGTCGCGGTGGTTTCCGGCATAGTTGGTACCAGGGCAAGGGGCGCGGCCATTCTGATCTCTGTCTTCGCGCTGATGGTTTACGTGAACTTATCGACCGATGCGGCGGTCTTCGGCTTTTCCGGAGCTCCGGTTATCTTGGAGTTCTGTGGCGGCTTAATCATCGCATCGACCATCCAGAAC
>NZ_RZOS01000989.1:0-886 GCF_004022605.1 Mesorhizobium sp. M4B.F.Ca.ET.089.01.1.1 | reverse complement strand
CGGCCTCGAAACTGCGGCGTGCGGCCCTGACCGCAAGGTCGACGTCCGCAGCGCCGCCGGCGGCGACATTGGCAAGGAGCCTGCCGGTGGCAGGATTGACGGTTTCGAACGTCTCCCCCGATTTTGCCGCCACATAGGCACCGTCAATAAAGGCCCGTGTTTCGAATTTCAGCTTTTCGGCTTGGGCGTGGAAGTCTGCGTGCACGTTCATCTTGAACTCCTGCAAATGGCATTGATGGATATTGGTCAGGCACCGGGCCAGGTATCGGAAAGTGTGTAGCCCCTCGGAAACGGATCGCTCGGGTCGAGCACGAACTGATGGAAGCCTGTGATCCAGGCCCGTCCGGTGATGGCGACAGACACGGCGTCGAGACCTCCGATCCGGGTGCTCTCGAATATCTCGCCGACGAATTTTGTGCCGATGATCGACTCATGGATGAATTGTTCGCCGGCAGCGACTTCACCGCGTGCATGGAGCAGCGCCAGTCGTGCACAGGTGCCGGTCCCGCAAGGCGAGCGGTCCAGTCTGCCTGGCGAGACGATGACCCCGTTCCTGGATGTCTTGATCCCGTCGCTTACCGCGAGCGGACCGGCGAAAAGCGTCTGGTTGATTGTGTGTATCTCTGGGTTTTCGGGGTGCACGGATGGCAGTTGCTCGGCCGCCGCCCGCTTGATTTTTTCGCCGACATCCGAAAGATCGCGCGCTTCGGACGGCTCGATCTCGAAGCCGCAATCCTGGGCGTCGACGATCACGTAGATCATCCCCCCGTAGGAAACGTCGACGCGAAGCGATCCTATGCCTTCGACCTCGATCATCCGGTCTCGGTGCATGACAAAGGACGGCTGGTTCCTGAACTTGACGCTTTCGCACTTTCCGTCCCGGCAC
>NZ_RZOS01000988.1:0-891 GCF_004022605.1 Mesorhizobium sp. M4B.F.Ca.ET.089.01.1.1 | reverse complement strand
CGTTGGAGCAAGAGCGCCGTCAGATAGAGTCCGATCCCGTGGATGGCGGATAGTCTGAACGGCGCTCGGGTAAGCGGTTTGCCCGATCGGCCCAGCTGAAGCAGCAAGGTTGCGGCCTTTCGATACTCTTCCGCCAATTCATGTATCTGCTGCGGGGAGGCGAGCTCTCCCGGATATTTGCCCTCTGTCATCGCTCTTCACGCAATGTGGAATGTTACCGTTTGCCACAACGCGGCACGGGTCATCGAAGTATTTCCGACATAACGCTATTCGAATATTGTACGTTGAGGAAAGCCGAATCCAAGAAACCTGCGATGGGACCCGTAGGCGTCATTCCAGTTCCTCTACAACGAGCGTCGGCTTCAGGTCGCCGAAAAGGTCGACCAGAATTTCCCGCAATGTGCTACGGGGCACGAATGCAGCGCCCGGCACTTCATGATGATTCTTGCGGATCGGACGGACCCCGTTCTTGTTAGGGGTCACACGCCGCGAGTTTGGAAGGTGGTTCAGCGCCGCTAGCGGCTGACCGGGAGGGCCCCCAAACCAGAAGAACGGCCCCATGCCAAGATCGGGCTCCAGTCGGATCCAGATGGCGCATCCACTTGGTTTCTCAGCCAAAGCACGGGACAGTGAAACGGAGCCGGGCTTCTTCTGCGTTCCAGTTTTGAACTGGATGTGCCGAACGACCTTTCCCCTTGCCATAACCAGGTCGTACCCGTGGGCGTCGAATTCCGACCGGAGCACTTCAACGTCGTAAACGCCGAGCCGCCAAAGCTCGCGGAGAGCGTCCCCAACAAATACGTGCTCGACGATCCGCTCCCGCAAGGTCGAGTAGAGGTAGTTTGACGCGACCGTCCTCATATCCGGTCCACATCGAGGCCGGCGTCGACC
>NZ_RZOS01000987.1:0-895 GCF_004022605.1 Mesorhizobium sp. M4B.F.Ca.ET.089.01.1.1 | reverse complement strand
ACCGTGGACGACCTCAACGTTGCCATGCGAGGCGCGCAGGTTCTTCACCTCGAGGACGTTCTGGAATTCAAGGGCGCTGTCGGTCGTATCATCTGCCGCAGGACCTGGGCTCTCGGCCACCAGTCGCGGTATGGCGTCGAGCAGCATGCGTGTATAATCGTCGCGCGGCTCAGCAAACACCTGCTTGCGGCCGCCCTGCTCGACAATCCTGCCAGAAAGCATGACCGCCACCCGGTCGGCGACGACGTTCACAACCGCAAGGTCATGGGTTACGTAGACCACGCTGGCGTTGCTGGACTTGACCAGCCTGGCGATGAGTTCAAGGATCGTCTGCTGGGTCGAGACGTCCAGGCCCGTCGTTGGCTCGTCCATCACGATCACCTGCGGAGACGTCATAAAGGCCATCGCAATGGCGATGCGTTGAAGTTGTCCGCCGCTCAACTCGAAGGGATAGCGTTTCAAAAACCGTTCATCATTGGGGAGGTCTACGTTGCGCAGAGCCTCGGCCAGCAACTGCTTCAGGCCAGGCCCCGAGTGACCATGCGCGGCAAGAAGCTCGGCCATTTGCTTGCCGATGGACATTCGCGGGCTGAAGCTGGTGGTCGGATTCTGTGGAACCAGTGAGACCTTGCCGCCCTGAAAGGCGCGCCTCTCGCGCCCCGAAAGCGAGAGGATGTCGGTACCGCCAATCGTTATCTTGCCCGACGAAATGCGCATTCCCGGTCGCGCAAAGCCAAGCAAGCTCAGCGCGACAGAGGTCTTGCCCGATCCCGACTCGCCGATGATGGCCAGGACTTCGCCGCGTTTGACGGCAATGGATACGTCGCTGACGATTTCGCGGCCGCTGAGATCGTGCATGAAAAGCGATTGCACGACGAGCGGAATTGCTTCGGCC
>NZ_RZOS01000986.1:0-896 GCF_004022605.1 Mesorhizobium sp. M4B.F.Ca.ET.089.01.1.1 | reverse complement strand
ACTAAGGCCGCGTTCTCCGGCAGCTCCAAAGTGGCAGTACGCAATCTCAATGCTGCGCACGGTACGGCTGGCCCCTGCCCGGGCGTGCAACCCTAAAGGGTTCTCCTCTCCGCTTCGCTCTGTTGCGACCGCTGGCGCGGTGCACTTGGCAGTTCCAGCCGTATTCGAGCTCCGCGATTGCGCACAACCAATTTTGGAGGATCTACCTCATGAGAACGCTCGTAACCTTCTGCCAGAAGACCGGCCGCCGCCTTCGTCTGTATATCAATCGGCAGATCGCCAAACTGTCGCATAAGGGCCAGTTGAGGATCTCCGTCGCATTCTCTCTTCCGTTCCTCGCCAAGCTCGAGGTGAGCTATCAAGTGCAGTTCGACGAAAAAGCCGACAACGACAACAAGCCGAAATGACCGGCGGCGCCGCGCCCTGCCAAGCAGGGCGCGGCTTCCTGACGGCTGACGTGCGCGGCGAGAACGAGCAGGACGGCGATTGACGATGACGTGAAGGGTTCGGCCGACTTGACTCTTTTGTTCCTATTTTGTTCCCTGTGGCATGCGCACGAAAGAGAGGTGCCCAATGTACAAGGAAATTTCCCTGACAGTGGCTGAGGAAGTCGAATTGCAGCATGCGGCCGAAAAGCTGATTGCACTCCACGGCGGCGACATGCTGAAAGCTCTCAAGGCTGCGATGCTCCACAACGGCTATCTTGAAGGCCAGATCGAACAGATCGCCGAAGCAGTCCCGGGGCTCATCAAGATCCACTACGACGGCCCTATGGCTTCGAACTAGGCGGCCTGATGCATGCCGAGAAATTATCCGGCCAGGATGACGATCTGGAGCGCGACGTCGACGCTGTCATCGTCTCCTGTGACGGCGACGCGAGAGCCGCGGTTCGCGCC
>NZ_RZOS01000985.1:0-897 GCF_004022605.1 Mesorhizobium sp. M4B.F.Ca.ET.089.01.1.1 | reverse complement strand
TCCCGGGCTTACTGGCAGGCATGGATGTCGGCGTGATCGCGTCCCCTGAGGAGGGCTTTTGCAATGCCTTGATGGAGAAACTGGCGGCCGGCCTCCCGGTAGTGGTTACAGACGTAGGCGGAAATCCGGAGGCAATCTCAGGCCTGCCAGGATGTGTTTTGGTACAACCTCGCGCTCCCACTGACCTCGCTCGAGGTTTGCTGGAGACAGTAGACCGTCTGCCAAAGCGCAAAACGGAACAGGAGTTTCGCCAGCGGATAATGCGCCAGCGCTATTCGATTGAGGCTATGGCCGACGCCTATGAAGCGCTCTACTTCACGGGGAATGAATGAGCGGGGTTGCAGATGTGGATTGCTCACTAGGCCCGTCGCTGCAAACGAAGTTAGTGAACCTTTCGGCCGGCTTCTGCGCTTTCACAGTCGTTGTATATCAGGCCTGGTTTATGCCTTTCTCCCTGCCATTGTTCACCGGGCGAGATGGCTATCTCAGGTTGGTCTTATACGCGCTCTATGGCGTTGTACTTATCGTCTCTTTGGCAGTGGTAGTGACGCGACGTGACGTGCGCAAAGCTATTTTGCCGCTGGCAATCGGCGCCGCGATTGCGGTGGTACCAATCGCTCTGCACCCTATAGGGATCGTCAACAGGAGCTATTTGACAACTCTTGCTCTTGGTGGCTCTGCAATCACTCTGATGCTTGCGTTTGCCCCACCGATTGTGCTGCGGCTGTCCGCTTCGGTTACGGCCCTCAATGCTATCGCTTGCTTCCTGGATGTGCTTTTCACCCATGGCTTTACCACTACGGTTGGCCGTGCTGCGGGGTTAGCAGTCAACCCGAATGTGGCCGCTGCGGGACTCTTGCTCGGCGGCGCGGCGAGCTATCGCGCCGTACCCAAGGA
>NZ_RZOS01000984.1:0-897 GCF_004022605.1 Mesorhizobium sp. M4B.F.Ca.ET.089.01.1.1 | reverse complement strand
GTTAATGGCATGCGACGGCAGCACATCGGATACCGCGCGTGCGGCCTCGAGGCAGTTCTTTGCGTGTTGTTCGGGACCCAGTTCCGCCAGGCGGCGGGCATGGGGTAGTTCGATGGACAGGGGCAGGTCGGGGAAAAGGTAGTTCACTGCCCAGAAGTCGATCGCCCCCTCGCCGGGGTACAGGCGCGCGTCGCGGGCGGTGCGGATCATCTCCTCACGCGTGTAGGCAAGGTCTTCGGCGTCGCAGATGTGAAGGAAATTGATCCATTCCGGCGGCACCCGCTCCAGCGCCAGAAGGGGCGTCTTGTTGAAATGCATGTAGAGCGCATCGACCAGCATGCCTTGGTTGCGCCGCCCAGTACGCTCGAGGATGTCGATCACCTCATCCAGAGTGGTCAGGCGCGAGAAGGCGGGGAATTCGAGGTTCACCGTCAGGCCAAACGGTGCGGCCAGATCGCAGATTTCGGCGAAGGTCTCGACGATGAACTTGCGGTCGTTGCGCACATCCGTCCAGGCCGAGCAGATGACATGCCGCGCACCCAGGTCAGCCCCCGCTTCGAAGGCCGGCAGGAACTCTTTCGGCTCCAGCCCCCGCAGCACACGCATCAGTTCGATGTCAAAGCACTTCAGCCCGGTTTCGGCCAGGGCGCGTTTGGTTTCGCGCATCACCTGAGGAGCCGTTGGGTCGATCTTCGGCTCGCCCGGTACTCCAAGGTGGAAAAGGCGATAGCTGACATAATCGTAACCCGTGCGAGCGGCGATATAGGTCTGCTCCGGGGGTGTAACGCCCGAAACCGTCAGGTAGGAAAGGGAATAGGGGTGTGCCAAGGTTAGTTTTCCTTTGCCGTATCAGGTGGCGCAGGCAAGTGACTTACGCGCGCGGGAAGGGTCCGACCC
>NZ_RZOS01000983.1:0-898 GCF_004022605.1 Mesorhizobium sp. M4B.F.Ca.ET.089.01.1.1 | reverse complement strand
CACCGCTCGGCTGCCACGGAAAAACTGCTCGTCCAGTCGATGCCGATGCCCGGCAGCCTCCGGTCAAGCTCCGATGAGATTTCCCAGTCATCGGCGTTCAACCACTCGATCAGGGCAAGGGCTGCGGCCTTCGCCGGATAAGTCGCGACCCAGTCACGCCGCCTGATTTCGTCAAGGGTCAAAGCGGGCATTCCGGTCGTTGCGCCACCTCAGCGGCCCATGCCTCACGATGAGCGGCAGATGGTCATGGAAAGTCTCACCATGCTCGCTGCCCGCTGTCGACGCCTCCAGCATGTCCAACACCGTGGGGACCTCGCGCGACGGGTGCCGATCCGGCAGGCTGTCGAGCCAGTCCAGAACCGCTTGGCTGACGTGCCCAACAAGGCCCGCCTTCATCGCACCGTTGCCAACAAGGCGTTTAAGTTCGCCGTTCAGCATCGTCCGACTGGTGAGGTATGCGCGGTCGGTCCATTCGCCGGTCGACTGAGCGCCGCGCCTACGGGTTCGTTTCGTCTCGACCGCCTGGACAATCCATTCGCGGTCGGTCTCGATCACACGGATTGTGGGGATGATCTCGATGTAACGGTCAGTCATTGACCGGCATCACCTTCAACGACTGCCGCCACTCCGCGAACAGCTTCCGCACCTCCTTGCGCTTCCGGTTGATGGTCTCGCGGTTTCGGTGATAGGCCCGGCTGTCGAGTTCCCTGTTGCGCTCCGGGTTCTCCGCGCGCCACTTGCTCTTGTACTCACGCCATTTCCGGCGCGTCGCTTCGTCCTGCATCTCAAATTCCTCTGCTTCTCTGCTGTTGCGTTGATGTTGTCGCCGGGCCTCTTTGGGTCCCAGCCTGTACAATTCGTACACCGTAGTGGTTGTACACCTGAGGGTCCTCAGAAC
>NZ_RZOS01000982.1:0-901 GCF_004022605.1 Mesorhizobium sp. M4B.F.Ca.ET.089.01.1.1 | reverse complement strand
GGCGCGTTTTGTCTTCTGCGAGCCGGCAGGCGCGCCGAGCCTCAGCGAGAGCCTGTCCTCGGGCAAAAGGATCAAGCTTGCCAAGGTCGACAATTTCGTCGACGGCGCCGCGGTCGCCGAGATCGGCCGCGAGCCGCTGCGGCATCTGAGGGAATTTGCCGCCGAAGCGGTGCGGCTGATCCCGGAGAACCGCCTCTGCGCGACGATGATCGAGATGCTCAACGTCGAAGGCGTGGTGCTCGAGCCGGCGGGCGCCCTGGCGATCGATGCGCTCAAGGATTTTTCCCGCAAGGAGATCAGGGGCAAGACCATCGTCGCCGTGGTTTCGGGCGGCAATTTCGATTTCGAGCGGCTGCCCGACGTCAAGGAGCGGGCGCTGCGCTTCGAGGGGCTGAAGAAATACTTCATCATCCGCTTTCCGCAGCGGCCGGGAGCGCTGCGCGATTTCCTCGAAATGCTGGGGCCGGACGACGACATCGCCCGCTTCGAATATCTGAAGAAATCGGCGCGCAATTTCGGCTCGGTGCTGATCGGCATCGAAACCAAGGACCGCCGCAACTTCGACCTGCTGAAAGCGAATTTCGACGCCGAGGGCGTGCAGTACCAGGACATCACGGACAACGAGACGCTGGCCGGGTTCATCATATGAGCGGAAAAGGGACGGTTTTCGTCGCGCTGTTTTCCGGCATCAATGTCGGCGGCAACCGCATCGTCAGGATGGCGGAGTTGCGGAGCTTCTTCGAGGACCTCGGCTTTTCCGATGTGGCCAGCTACGTGCAGAGCGGCAATGTCGTGTTCCGTTCAGGGAAGGGCGGTACGGCCAGCTTGACCGACAAATTGGAAGCCGCCTTCGAGAAGAATTGGGGGTTCCATTCGCGCATCATGGTGCGCGATGCCGGCT
>NZ_RZOS01000981.1:0-903 GCF_004022605.1 Mesorhizobium sp. M4B.F.Ca.ET.089.01.1.1 | reverse complement strand
AACGATGCAGTGATGCGCAATGAAGATCCAGTCGTGGACCATGTAGGCTGGGGCGTAGCCCCAAGGCGACAGCCCTTTGAAGACCTGCGCGATCTTCGGGATTGAGCCGCCGTCCGTGTACATGAGGCCTGGCTTGATCGTGCTTCCTGGTGCTGCCGGATCTGCCCGATGGAAGATCAAGGGATCATGAGGGTCGGGCACGAACAGGAAACTCCCGTCACCGGAATTGTTGCCCTCACCGACCCACATCACGAACAAGCTGCCGGATATCTCACCGGTGGTAAGCTTCTGGTAGTCTATGGAGGTGCACCCAGCTGCAGTTGCAACTGCGAGCGCGAGCACGCTCGTAATGAAGCGACCTGCAAATCGCCGAGACAGGCGGATCTGATCGCTGAACGCATTGTGCTGCATCGTTCCACCTCGGTCGAATAGAGTGCTGATGGTATTAGACGCTGCCAAACCACGGACGAAGTCAGAGAAAACCGACCCAATGGCTCTCGGCGACAATCGAGATTGGCAACCCCTCGTCGCGCCAGGCGGTCGCTTTGAAAATCTTGTCGCCAAACGATGAGTGCTTCCAAGACTCTGTGGCGTACGCACCGATCACGAGCACGTCGGTCTTTTGCGTCAAACTGCCGGCGCGGCCGCCACGATCCGCTATGGCCTGCTCGCAGTATTTTCGCTGGCCATAATTGAACGTCCCGGTGAAACAGTACGACCGACCTTCAAAGGTCAAATGCGGAGGCGGATTGCAAAGGGGCAGGGTGGTCGGCTTCAACACTTCACCAAGTTCGAAATCTCGGTTCGAGAAGCTGTTCAACGTATCGAGAAGTTCAGTGTGTTCATCGGCGTCGAGCACGCCGTCCGCAAGGATTTTATTGACCCGTCGGTACAAGGTCCGGA
>NZ_RZOS01000980.1:0-905 GCF_004022605.1 Mesorhizobium sp. M4B.F.Ca.ET.089.01.1.1 | reverse complement strand
CAGTAAATGCCTCCATGAGGCGGGGCAACAATTGGCATCGTAGGCGTCAGCAAAATATCGAATTCATCGATCGCTTCGCCGACCCGATATCGGAATCTCCGGATGTCCTCGAGTAAGTCTCCCATGGAGGCGGGTGGAAAGCATCGGCCGTACTCATAAAGCTTGAGATTGACAGGTTCCAAGGTGTTCTCGTCGACCTTTCGACCTATGCCGCGCGCTGCTTCTTCAAGTGACCTTGCATTGAGAGCGCAGGCGCCGAGCGATATCCTCGTCCTCTCCCCGGGGTCATACGGTGGGTCGATCTCGGTGACCAGATGGCCCATATCCTCCAGAAGCGAGGCAATTGTATCCACTGCCTGAAGGATTTGTGGTTCAACGTCGGTCCCGCCCCATTTGGTCTGCGCGGCTCCGACCCGGAGACTACCAGTAGGTCGAGATAGCTCTTCCACACACGGGCGGCCAGGCTGGACAATGATAAATGGATCTCCAGGATGAGGGCCCGAAAGGACGTCTAATGCGGCGGCCATGTCGCGCACCGTTCGACAGAGAACAAATTCGCGAGTGCGACCAAACGATGCGTCTTGGTTGTTCGGCCCACCTGAAACACGTCCGCGGGAGGGATTGAGCCCGACAAGACCACACCAGGATGCAGGAATGCGAATTGACCCGCCCCCATCGCTGGCATGTGCAATAGGTGTAATGCCCGACGCGACCGCCGCGGCGGCGCCCGATGACGAGCCCCCTGCAGATCGTTCCAAATTCCATGGATTGGCGGTAACGCCATTGAGAATGGATTCACTCATACCTGAGGTACCCAACTCCGGGCATGTTGTTCTCCCGATTGTACGGAGCCCTGCGTGTCGCGCGCGGCGAAAATAGTGACTGTCGGTTCGGGGCCGATATCC
>NZ_RZOS01000097.1:0-15985 GCF_004022605.1 Mesorhizobium sp. M4B.F.Ca.ET.089.01.1.1 | reverse complement strand
TTCCAGCACCGTCGCGATTTTGGCCGCGATGGCGGAAGCGGCAGGCGCCATCAGGACGGCATCGGCCGACTTGGGTTGCAGCATGTCGCGTACGCTGCCGACATCGGTGGCGACGAACGGGATCTCCTCATCGAGGCAGGCCACCACATCCATCGGCAGCTGTGCCGCCGCATGGGTGATCGCCACCAGCGCATGGCTCTGCCGCAGATACCGGAAAATGTCCGGCTCGTCGCGAATCGGCAGCAGCTTGAGCTTGAACGGCCATTGCTGCGCGCGCCGCACGATCATGCCGCCCGAATGCTCGCCAAGCACATGCCCGAAGGCGCCGACGACAGTCACCGCCAGATCGGTGATGCCGCTGTCGGCCAGACGGTCGAGCGCATCGCAAAACAGCGTCAGGCCGCCGCGCGCTTCGGTCCCCGAGAAATGAACCACTTCCGTGGTCAGCCGCTGTCGCGGCCGATAATGATCGGAGTGGAAGTTCGAACGCCATTCCTCCGGCACCAGCGGAGCGGCAACATGGCGGCTGGCCGGCAGCTTCCACCCTGCCTTGGTCATCCAGTCGAGCAGCGACTGGCCGGTGACGACGAGATGGTCGCAGGTCTCGGCCGAAATCCGTTCCATATGCGCGACGGTCATCTGCTCCTTGCGCTCGACCGCCCGACCGTTCGCCTGCAGCTTCCACATCAGCGGTTCGTGGGCGAGCACGACGATGGCGGGAGGATCGGGAAAGACGCCGGTGCGCTTGGCAACGGTCGGGAAATGCGCCAGTCCGCCTTCGAGCGCGAAATAGACGACATCGAACGCGTTCTGCTTGAGATAGTGGTAGACGGCCACGGAATGCTTGTCGCTCGAATCGTACCCACGCAGCAATTCGGGCGATGGCGGCAACAATTCGAGCCGCACCAGGAAATTGTCGAAACACCATTTGCCGAGCCTGGCGATCTCCTGCTCGTCCGGCTGGCTGCCTGTGGGGCTTGGCACCCAGAGCAGCGTCACCGTATCGCCGGTCGCCGCCAGATGCTGTGCCAGCGCGTAGGTCGCCGACCCGGGATCGGCGGTCACCGTCGAGCCGAACTCGACCTCCGAAACGATGCATACATTGCGCGGCTTCCGGCCTGCCTGCCGCTTGCCTTTGGGCGCCGTGCCCGCCTTCGAACCAACGCTCAATCGGTCCCCCTATCGGTCCACTGTCAGCCTGCCGCCGCGCGCGAAACAGTCTTGCCAACAGTTGGATAATACTTTGATAATTGTTTTGCGGCTCACAATAGCGCTCCCGCGCGTTCGCGTAACCGGATTGATGACGTTCCGATGGTTGGCCTGCAATCCCCAAAACACCTCGCGCGACTGGACGAGCGGCCGATCGATGTGGCCGCTGGCGAGATCCTGTGCTTTGTCGGACTGCGCAACGAAGCGACGCTGCTGCCCAAGCTTCTCGATCACTATCGCGGCCTTGGCGTCGATCGGTTTTTCTTCCTGGACAACGGCTCCACCGACGGTACGCGCGAACTGATATTGGAGCAGGCGGACAGCCATTGCTTCCACACCGAGGGATCGCATTTCGCCGAAAACATCGATCCACCGCGGTGGATCAACACGCTGATGAACGTCTTCGGCACCGGCCATTGGTGTCTGTCGATCGACGCCGACGAACTGCTCGTCTACCCGGATTTCGAGCGGGTGGATCTGCACCGGCTTTGCGATTATCTCGACGCGACCGGCTCGGACGCGGTGATCGGCTCCATGATCGACATGTACGCCGACGGCCCGTTGGCCGAGTGCAGCTATGACGGCAAGATCCCGCTTATCGAGGCCTCACCCTATTTCGATCCGGAGCCGGGTTGGCTGCGTGCGCGTGACGGCTTGTATCCGCCGCAGCAGATGTTCGGCGGCGTGCGGGAGCGCGTCTTCTGGCACGGCCGGTTCAAGCAGACTTTTCCGCCGTGCCTGAGCAAGGTCCCGATCGTGCGATGGGAGCGCGGCAGGCACTATCATGTGGCGCAGCACACGATCAGCAAGGTGCGGTTCAGCGAGCTCCGCGTCGCGCTGCTGCACTTCAAATTCGTCTGGGGCTTCCGCCAGAAATCAGCGTCGTCGCTGAGCGAGAACACGCAGCTTAAGGAAAAGACGCTCGAGGAGCGCGCCGCCTACATGGAGGCGCTGGAGCGCAATCCGAAACTGTCGCTCCGGAACCATCGCTCCGTTCGCTATCACGACGCCGCGCAGCTTGTGGACCTCGGCTGGATGAAAACCTCGGATCGCTACGCCGAGTTCGTCGCAAACGCCGTCGGGCCGCGCCAAGGCACGGCCACCTGACATAGCGAACTGGAAACTGCGGCGGGACTTATCCGCCGTAGCCGCCGCCACCCTCTCCATGATCTCCGCCGTCGCCATCCGGACCGAACTGCGCCAGGCTGTTCAAAGCAAGCGCTTTGCATGCCGTCGGAGCATTCGGATAGCGATGCAGATAGTCCTCGAGCGCCTCGATCGTGCCGATCCTGAGGGCCTGCTCACATGCGAGCTCGGCCTCCTTGACCCCGACTTCGAATTGCGCCTGCGCCGCGCCCGAGAAAGCGACGCTTACACCAAGAATACTAAGCCCACCCAACAGTAGCGATTGGATCTTACGCATAACTAACCCCTTTCACCACGCACCATATTGAATTTATTGTTTTGTTAGCATTTTGTCAACCATAACTGCGGGTGTGCCGTGCCCCATCCTGGCGCAAGGTTAACGTCCGAATCCGCCGCGAAGGCGCTAGTCGCTGAACAATACAAGCTGCCGAAAGAAGGCATTGGTCGGCGAACCATTCGGCCTTCCCGCGAAACGAACCGCAAGCGCGATCGAGAGCGGCATTTTGCGCCGCGCGCGAAGCGCCGCCACCAGCGAGTGGCGCACGAATTTTTCCTCGACGGTCGTCCAGCCTGAGAAGGCAAAGGTCTGGGAGGCGATATCCCCCTGCCAGTCTATGGTTTGATCGGGGCGGGCAAGCGCAAGCGCGAAGTCCAATGCCGACGCGTCGGCATGCGCGATCTCGACCGTTGCCTCCACCCTTCGAAAGAAGGGCGGAAAATGGAGATCAAGCGAGGCCGCGACGACGCCGTCCGCGTGCGGGCGCAGGAACACGCCGCCACCATCCGGCGCGACAAGCAACAGTGGCAGGGCCGAGGCGCGTGGCGTCAGCAACCTGGCGCTCCGCAGCACTTCGTAGGCGAGGGTGGTTGAACCGCCGCCGTCGCGCGGACGACCGGGGGCATCAACGGCCATGGTGGCAGGCCGTCCAAGCAGGCCGGCCACGGTCTCGGGACGGCCGATCGAGCCGGCAATGCCCGCCAGTTTCTTCAGGGCCACATCGCTGTTCGGCTCGAGATCGCAGAGCTCCAGATAGTCTCGATAGGCGGGTGTGTACCTCAGGTTTTCGCGCGCGCTTTCCAGTTCGGATCGCGTCGTGTTCTGGGCGATGGCGAGCTGGTAGAGCGGCCCGGCGCCATCGAACTGGCCGGAGCCAAATGTCTCCAGGACAGGGCGGCGATTATCGTACCAGTTCGATGTCCGGAACATGCTATCCGGTTTCGAGCGGTACCAGTAGAGCGGCTTCGGGATCGGCCTGATCTTCAGCCCGGCAAGCGAGGCTCGCGCAAAGAATTCCCAGTCGTGCACGGCGTAGCCAGGCTCTTCGACCAGGAATCCGATCCGCGAGAAGACCGACCGGCGCACCATCGCATTGGCGTCGCCATAGACGTTGTGGATCAGGCCGAGCGCGTCGGGGCCGCCGAGCGGCAGATACTGGATCAGCCCGTCGGCCCGCTTCTCCGGCACGACGTCCTCGTAGAAGATCAGCTGGAACGCCGTGCAGATGTCCGCGCCCGTTGCTGCCATGGCGCGCACGAAATGGTCCACCGCCTCCGGGAACAATGCGTTGTCGTCGTCCGCGAACAGGATCAACTCGCCCTTGGCGGCGCGAACGCCGGCGTTTCGCGCCGCGCCGAGATGCCGGTGCGGCCGGCGCAGGATCTTCCATCCGCGCCGGCGGAAGTCCGGTTCCAGCGCATCCAGCAATCGCCTGGCCCCGTCCTGGTCGCTGCCATCGTCGACCAGCACCAGCTCGAGATCCCGGTAAGTCTGCGCTTCGATCGCCGCGATCGCCTGTTTCAGATAGAGCGGCCGATTGCGATGGGCCATGACGATCGAAACCAGCGGCGATGGGCCGGCGCCCCTGCGGGTCCGCTTGCGCGGCGCTTCGCGCGTATCCAACCAGGCCTGGCGATTTTGGCGCACGATCCGCTGGGGGCGTGGCGGGCTGTCGAGCGCGGCCGAAATCGCCCGCGCCAGCGCGGCGGGATCGGGATCGACCAGCCCGGGCTGACCGGCCTCGGCGATCCAGGCCTCGGCGTTCGCGCCAACATTGGTCGCAACGACCGGCAACCCCGCCGCGATGCAGGCAGCGACGACCCCGCCGGTCGATGCCGCCCGCGCGGGAACGACAGCGAGCCCCCCGGTCCGCGCGGCGTGGTCGAGCCTTGCGTTCAGGTCGGCGTCCGGCAAAAGGTTGAGCTTGAACGGCCATCGCTCGGCGCGCCGCAGAAGCAGTCCGCCGCTATGCTCGCCCATGATCCTTCCGAACGGGCCGAACGCGGTGACCGTAAGGCCTTCGGGCGCGGTCGGCGCGAGGGTGTCCAGCGCATCGCAGAGCAGCGTCAGGCCATCGCGAACCCGCCACCCGGCGAGGACGACGAGTTCGCTCGCGCTTTTCCTGGCAATCGGCGTGCGTGCGCCGGCCGCGTCGCGCGGATCGCGCAGCAGCGGCGCCACTGTCGCCTTCCTGACCTTCCAGCCCCGCGACAACATCCATTTTCGCAGGGCGGCCGACGCACAGACCGTGCTGTCGGCCATCTCGGCGCAGTATTTTTCCATATGGGCGACGGCAATCGCCTCGGTCGTGTCCATGAACGCCTTGTCGGCTTCATCGGCCCACTCGCTGGGGGCATGGGCGACGGCCACGATGGGCGGTGCGGCGAACGCCGCCGTCTCGGCCGCGAGCAAGGTGAAGTAGGGCAATCCGCCCTCGAGCGGCGCATAGACCAGGTCATGGCCGGACCGCTCCAGGTAGTGCAGCAGGGCGGCCGACCGGCTCTCGGGCGTCGCCAGCCAAGGAAGCAGCTGATCCGATCGGTCGAGGACCTGCAGCCGGATGGAGGCCGCCTCCAACTCGCCGCGGTGTGTCGCCACCACCTCGGAAGACGGCGCGTCCGGGCCCGGCACCCAAACCAGGGTGACGTCGTCGCCGTCTCCGGCGAAGAGCCTGGCCAGCTCGGGCATGGCAGCATCGTCCTCGCCGCGACGGCCGATCACGCTCGTCACGACGCAGACGCGGCGAGGCTTGCCTTCCGGCTCCACCGGCCCCAGCTCCTTGCCACCAACGACCATCGAAATTCCCTGTTCGGTCCCGCCGACAGCGCCCTTCGCGACGCGGTCCACCCGCCATTATGCCCGCGTCAGGTTTACTTTTCGGTGATCATGCTTTTGCGCCATCGGTAAACCAACTCGTCAAGCAGGTGCTAAAATGACTGTGCAAACAATCGACTGTTACAACTTTAGCGACCCGGCATAAGCAATCTTTACGGCTCCTGGCTAGTCATGACGGCATATCAGGAGGCGCAAATGAAAACGACAATGAAGTTTCTCGGTGCGCTCGTCGTAATGGGCGCAACGGTCTCGGCGAGCTCCGCCGACCAACTTTTGCGGCCGCGCATCAACCTCGGCAGTGCCAACGTCAAGACGATCAGCGGCGACCGCGGCGGCTATGTGATCGACTATGCTATCCGTGCGCTGAAGATGCGCCGCAGCGGCACCTTCGTGCGTTTCAACGGTGCGTGCGACTCGGCCTGCACGCTCTATCTGTCGATGCCCAAGAGCAAGGTGTGCGTCACGCAGCGCGCGTCTTTCGGCTTCCACCTGCCCTATGGCGCAGGGGCGCGGGGCAACCAGGTCGCCGCCAATTTCATGATGAAGAACTATCCGGGCTGGGTTCGCGGCTGGATCGCCAAGCGCGGCGGACTGAAGGGTTCGATCGCGACCATGACATATGCGGATGCCAGCCGCTTTCTGCCGACATGTCCTTCCGAGCAGCGCGGCACGACCATTGCCAGCTTCGGCCCGACGCGCCTGCGTGGCGGCTGATCCTGCGAACCAGTACTGAAAGGCATTGACGGGTGGCGGGCGCAGGCCCGCCACAGCCGATTCATGCCCGCGGCTGCCCGCATTTGATCCAAGAAGTCATTGGTGTATTTTCGAAGCCGTCTTATTCGTCACGGGCCTGGTGCGAATGCAGTCTTGCCAAAAGTTCGTGCTTCTCGCCTCGCAAAGGACAGGATCGCAAGCGCTCAACCGCCATCTCAACCAGTATGAGGGGATGGTGATGCATGGCGAGATCTTCAACGCGGGCTTTGTCGGCTTGCGCAGCGACTACCACGAGAAGCTGAGCCTGCCGCGTGAAGGCGTCGAGATGCGCGACGCCGACCCAGAACAATTCATAGCGCGGATTTTCGACGACCCGGCGGCCCGCTTTGTCGGCTTCCACATATTCCCCGAACAGACGCGCCCCGCCATTCTTCCGGTTCTGGAAGACCAGAGCGTCAAGAAACTCTGGCTCGTCAGGAACCCGGTCGCGTCGTTCGTTTCATTGCTCGAGGCGGAGGCGTCCGGAGTCTGGGCGGTTCATGCCTCGGATCCGCTGCCCGCCGGCGACTACCGGAAAAAGGTGCGTTTCGACATCGACCGCTTCAATGCCTATCTCCACGAACTGAACCTGTTTCGGGCCAAGATCAAATCCGTACTGTTCGAAACCGGGCAGCCCTATTTCCCGATCCACTACAGCGACATCGCCGATCCGCTGGTCGGCAACGCGATCATAGCCTATCTCGGCGGCTCTCAGCGCCTCGACCGTTTCGAGACCGACATCCTGAAGCCGCCATCGCGCCCGTTCGCCGAGCGCATCGAGAATTACTGGGAATTCACCGCCTACTTCAGGGCCATTTCCACGGAAGCCCTCTACGCGTTCGGGTGAGGTCAACGCGTCCGGTTAACCAGTTCACGACAAGTTTGGTTAACGAATACTTGATTTTGTTGACTCTTTTTTAGCTCGGACCGATTCTGTCATGGGGGTTTGAAGGCTTTCGGCCGTGGCTGGGCCGAAGCGCAAACTGGCGGCGGATAGTCCTATGAGTGTTTTCGCGATTGCCGGCGTCATTGGCGGCACGGGCTGGGCGAGCCGTTCCGGCACGCCGGGCAGGGCATTGCCGTGAGCGGCCGTATGGTGTCGAACGAGCCGCCAGCGTCGTCGCGGGACACGCGCTTCCGGCGCATGAGCCTGCAGATCATTTGCACAGGCTTGTTGTCGTGGCTGCTTCTGGGCGTCTACCGGGGCGTCATCGTCGATCCGCAAACGACGCTTGGCGGCCTTGTCGCGTCCATGCCCAAGGGACTGGCATCGAGCTACTACGACCTGATCGTCATGGCGTCCCTGACCGTGACGGCCTTGATCCTTCTTTTTCCGGTCAAGGCCAGCCGGCTTGGCTGCGCTGTTGTCGGCTTCATTTTCTACCTCGCCGTCCTGGTGTCGCTGGGCTGGGGCTTTGCCAACATAAATCTCGTCAAGATGCTGGGCGAGCCGTTCACCTTCCAATGGCTGGTCTATGGCGACTTCCTGCAGAATGCCGACGCCCGGAACGCCATGGGCGACGCGCTCAACACCAGGGACGTCGCCATCGTGTCGTTGTCCATCCTTCTGGTGCTTGTCCTAGGCTACGCGGCGGCCAGACTGTGGCTGCGGCTCGGTGTCGTCGGTCACAGGGTCCTTCTGGCCACGCTCGTGCTGGGCGTCGCCGGCGCCTTGGCCGGCACGGCCTATCACGTGCATGCGGAAGCGCTGCCAGCGGCGAAGATCGACAATCCGATCGTGCATTTCGTCGAATCGGCCCTGCTCAGTCCGACGCCGGTGGTCCTGACGATGAACGCCAGCGCCAATGACCCCGACACCGCCAGCGTCGCGGAGCGGCCGCCGGAAACCTCGAGCTTCAAGGCGCCAGTACCGAACCCGATCAAGAACGTGCTGATTTTCATGATGGAGTCGGTGCCATCCAAATATATCGAGACCTTTGGCGGTAAATACCCCGTCACGCCAAACATAAAAAGCTATGCGGCGGATTCCGTGCGCTTTGACAACATCTATGCGCATGCCCCTTCCACGCACTACTCGCTATTTTCTCTGTTTACCTCGATGTACAACGACATCTCATACTACGGCATGACGATGCAGCATCCGTATCTGCCGCTGGACTCGATCTCCAACATCCTTTCCGCGCACAGCTTTCGCACCGGCTTCTTCTGGAGCGCGGATTCCCGGTTCCAGCGCGTCGACGAATTCCTGCTCAACAAGGGGCTTGATACGATCCAGGATTATCGCGGGCAGAAATGCGCCACTCCCACCTTCAAGCTCAGTTCCGAGCAGTGGAAGAATATGGATTACAACAGTGATCTGTGCACGGCGCAGTCGACCATCGACTGGATGAACAAGGACGAGGGCAATCCTTTCTTCGCCATCATGTTCACGGCGATGACCCATTATCCCTACATCACCGACAGCCCGATGTTCTCGAAGATGGCGCCGTCCTCCCACACCGGGCTGGTCCACTACTCGGACGACGAAAAATTCAATGCCTACCTCAATGCCCTCAAGGTCGGCGATACGGCGCTTGGCGAAATCCTCGAGTCGCTGAAGCAGTCGGGCAAGCTCGATTCAACGTTGGTCGTGATCCTTGGCGATCATGGCGAGGCGTTCGGCGAGCATGACGACTATGTCCATGCCAGCGCGATCTATGAGGAGAACGTCCACATCCCGCTGATCATGATCAACAAGCATCTCTTCCACGATCAGGTCGTACATTCCGTCGGCGGCATCGTCGACATCGCCCCGACCATCCTCGACATACTCGGTCTTCCGCTGCCCAAGCAGTGGCAGGGGCGCAGCCTGTTCAGCGAGCAGCGGCCGAACAAGACCTTCTTCTTCAATCCCTGGGCTGGCTTCCTGTTCGGCTACCGCGAGGACGACCGCAAGGTCGTCTTCAACGCGACCACCGGCAAGGTCGAGCAGTACGACCTCAAGGCCGATCCCGACGAGCGGACAAATCTCTTCAACGACGCCAGCGATCGCAACGCGCTGCTGCAGCCAATCGCCGGATGGGTGCAGTCGCAGCGGCGGCGCGTCGCCGATCTGGTCGCTGCCGAGGCCAAAGACACTGCGCGCTGCACCGTCACCAACCTGGAGATCGACGCCACCGGCACGGAGTTCGAAGGACCGCCGCGCCTGGATGTCCTGGTGGATGGCAAGCCCGTCGCCCAGATCAACGTTTCGGGCGTGCAAAGCAAGGCCATAACGCCCGACCAGATCGGCGCCGAGCTGCAGGCGGCGTCGGCCGATGCGAAGCCATTCTTCGTCGACCTCAGCGCCGTGGCCAGTCCGCATTTGATCGAGCTTCGCTTTGCCAATGATCTGTGGGCCGGGCAGGGCAAGCCAGGCGATCGCAACCTGTTCATCAAGAGCATTAAGGTGAACGGCCAGCTGGTCCCAAACAGCAGGCTGCATATCGACAACCGGGCCACCGGCTACACCGATGGCAGCGGCACCAGCATGTACAACAACGGCTCACTATGGGTCGGCGGTCCCTTCGTCGACGGATGCGTGTAGGAGCGAGGATCTGCGTACCGCGTTGACGCGCCGCCTTCCGAGGGCGGGCAGCAAAGCCAATAGGTGGCATTTTAACAATATCTGGCGCAATGGCGAAAGACGGTGCTCACCACGCCGCTTGCCCGAATTTTAATCAGCATCGACTAATATGGAAGGGCAGTGGAAAAGAGCGGCTGGCGTTCAAGCCGCCGCTCGCGACACTGATCCTTCGCCGGGGGGCGCGAGCCGAGGGCGAGAGGCTGGCGCAGGCCTTGCGCCTTACCTCTTGCCCTCCGGCCGCCATTCCTGCCGGTACCAGTCGACGAATTTCCGCAGGCCTTCCTCGATCCGCACCTTCGGCCTGAAACCGAAATCCCGCTCCAGCGCGCTGGTGTCGGCATAGGTTTTTTCGACCTCGCCGGGCTGCAGGGGCAGGTTGTCGCGTATCGCCTTGACGCCGAGCAGGCTCTCCAGCGTGTCGATGAAGCGGCCGAGATGCACCGGCTGGCTGTTGCCGATGTTGTAGAGCCTGTGCCGCGGGCCGTCGGACGCGGGCGGCTTGTCGAGGACGGCGACGACGCCCTCGACAATGTCGTCGATATAGGTGAAGTCACGCCACATCTCGCCATGGTTGAAGACGCGGATCGGCTTGCCGGCGAGCATCGCCTCGGTGAAGATCCAGCTCGCCATGTCTGGCCGGCCCCACGGGCCATAGACGGTGAAGAAGCGCAGGCCCGTCTGCGGCAGGCCGAACAGATGCGCGTAGGTCGAGCTCATCAGCTCGTCCGCCTTCTTCGTCGCCGCGTAAATCGACACCGGGTCGTCGACGCGGTCGCTCTCGGCGAACGGCACTTTCGTGTTGCCGCCATAGACCGAGCTCGACGAGGCATAGACCAGATGCTCGAGCCCGGAGGAGGCCCGGCAGAGCTCCAGGATTTCGAGCTGCCCGGCGATGTTGGCGTGGATATAGGCGCGCGGATTTTCGAGCGAATAGCGCACGCCCGCCTGCGCCGCCAGATGCACGATGCCGCGCACCGGCCGCTTGCCCAGCGCTGCCGCCAGGGCGCCCGGCTCGGCGATGTCGAGCTGGTGGAACGAAAATGCTTTCCTGCCGGAAAGCCGCGCCAGCCGCGCCGCCTTCAGCGCCGGGTCGTAATAGCTGTTCATATTGTCGATGCCGATGACATCGTCGCCGCGCGCCAGCAGCCGCTGGCAGACATGGCTGCCGATGAAGCCGGCGGCTCCGGTCACCACTATCGACATCGAACCTCCTGCGGCGAGGCGGCAAGCGCACTGCCGCGCCTGCGTATTGGCGGGATCATTGCTGGCGCAAGTTCCATGGAAGTCCGGTCAAATCATGACGCCGGGCGACGCCAGCCGTCACTTTCCTGTTCATCCGGCCGCGGCCGCGCAACATAGGCCGACGCCCCGTTCGCCTCGTGATAGACGCGCGCCAGCATTTCCGCCAGCACGCCGGACGTCACCATCTGCACTCCGGCGATGAGCAGGAAGAAGCCGGCGAACAGCATCGGGCGCGTGCCGATGTCCTGGCCGAGGAACAGTTTCACGCAGAAGAGATAGGCAAGCACCAGCGAACCCAGCGCGCCGAGCACGATGCCGATGCCGCCGAAGAAATGTCCGGGCCGGGTGCGGTAACGCATGAAGAAGTACATGAACACCAGGTCGAGCACGACCCTGAAGGTGCGCGAGATGCCGTATTTGGACTGGCCGTAGATGCGCGCATGATGCGTCACCACTTCCTGCGCGATGCGCCGCGGCGTCGTCACCGTCGCCAGCCAGGCCGGGATGAAGCGGTGCATTTCGCCATAGAGCCGGACGCTGCGGATGACGCTGCCGCGGAAGACCTTCAGGCTGCAGCCATAATCCTTCAGCCGCACGCCGGTGACGCGCCCGATCAGCCTGTTGGCGATGCGCGAGGGCAGCCGGCGCATCCAAAAGCCCTCCTGGCGGTCCTTGCGCCAGCCGGCCACGAGATCGAGGTCCTCGGTCAGCAGGCGATAGACCATGCGCGGTATGTCGAAAGGATCGTTCTGCAGGTCGCCGTCGAGGGTGGCGATGACGTCGCCGCGCGCGGCATCGAGCCCTGCCTGCATGGCAGCGGTCTGCTTGTAGTTGCGCACCAGCTCGACCGCATGCACATGCGCCCCGTAATGCGCCGCCAGGCGGCGGATTTCGTTTGCCGTCGCGTCGGTGCTGCCGTCATCGACGAGCACGACCTCCCAGGGCTGGCTATAGTGCTCCATCGCCTGGTGAATGCGCGCCAGCAGCGGCTCGACATTCTCGGCCTCGTTGTACATGGGCACGACGATCGACAGCATATGTTCCGGCATGACCGCGCCGTCGGGCAAACCTGAAGCAGGGATGGGCAGCAGGCTCATAGCGAGGGCTTCCTTGCAGGTTCCGCCGCCGGGCTTTCCGGCAGCGTCGATTTGGAGGGGAACAGCCAGGCGATCGCGCCGGTGGCGATCGCCGAGCCGAAGATGAACAGGTGCAGCGCCAGCGCCGCCTGCAGGCCGCTCTTCATGGCGATGCCGGAGGTGAGCAGCGCCGCCGCCGCGCCCGCCTCATAGGTGCCGAAGCCGGCAACGCCCTGCACCGGCAAGATGGCGGCGCCCTCGGCGCCGACCACGCCCGGAAAGGCGGTCGTGAAGGATGTCCCCAGCATCAGCGCCAGCAGCCAGGCCTGAACGGAAAGCTTCAGCGCCCAGTTGGCGACCGTCCACCACCAGCCATAGCGCGAGCGTCCGGTCGCTTCGGTGAAGATGTCGCGAATGCGGCCGAGCTTGGCCACCAGCCGGCCCCGCCCGTCCCAGTCATGCGGCGCGCGCGCCCAGCGCGGCAGGTACCAGGCGGCGGCGATCAGCGCCGCGATCCCCGCGGCTCTCAGCGCTGGGTGCAACCCTGGCCAGACCAGGCAAGCGAGGATGCCGACGACGAAGGCGTCCTGCAGCCTGAACCACAAAAGCGAGGCGCTGGCGCGCATGATCGAGATGCCGAAGACCTGGCGCAAAAGCAGCGGAAAGGCGGTCTCGCCGCCGCGGAAGGGCACGACGTTGATCATCGCATTGTGGATCAGGATGACGCGCAGGCAGGCGCCGAAACGACCATGCACCTCGTCGCGGAATTCGTCGCAGACGCGCAGCGCCCGCAGCCCATAGGTAACGAACAGAGTAAGGGCGACAGCCACGAAGGTGGCTGGCGTGACGCGGTCGAAGGCATCGCCCACCATCTTCCAGCGCGCGTCGCTGGCAAGCCAGGCCAGCAGCGCCAGGGTAACGACTATCGAGATTGCTCGTTTCAACCAATTCTCCGCAGGCTTTCGCCGCCGCGTTCCGGTGGGCTCATCGGGAAGATCCGAGATGCCCGGCATCGGGTTCCTTGCCGATTGTCCGCGGCCCCTAAGCCCAAAGGTCGCGGCTCCTTGTGGTGGCGGCTGCTCCTATAGACCAGCAGCCTGTTCGAATCCACAAGCTTGGTCCCGCCCGTCGAGACGGTGTCGTGGATCCGTGGGCAACAGCGATTGACACCGCTCCTTGCCTCGCGGTTAATAGCAGGCGGGGGCGGCAACCGCGATGCCTTTGGGGCGAAGGCTTGCGTGTGCGTGTTGGCGCCGGATGGGGGAGGCGAACACCGACATGCGACCGTCTATCATGCCGACAATTCAACGAGCCGGAAGGGGCCGGCCGCTTGCGCGGCACGCCTTGCTGATCGCCCTCGTCGCCTGCAGCGAAATGGCGCTTGCCGGCGTTGCGCACACGGCCGCCGCGAAGGATCGAGCGCCTACCCAGACCGCCACCGTTCCGACGGCGTTCGAGATGCAGCTGTTCTACGCGGACCGCACGTGGAACTGGCAGGATGGAGCCGCCTATTTCGCGCAGGACAGGCGTTTGCGTGCCTGGACCGCCGGACCGGATTCGACCTCCATCGCCGAAGGCAGATGGCTGCTGACCAGCAACGGCAAGATGTGCATGGAGCTCGTCTGGCGGTCCACGGCCTATGCCGCGACGCCGATCCGCACCTGCTTCAGCCATCGCATCCAGGACGGCAACGTCGAGCAGCGCAAGGATCCGGACGGCGGCTGGTACAGCTTCAAGCACGCTTCGGACGATGCTTCCGGGGAGCACCGGAAGTTCCAGGAAGGCGACGCCAAGAACATAGAGTTCGAAACGGCCCGCAAGCTGGTGGATCCCAAGGGCTAAGCAATTGCAGGAAACGCGTGAGGCGGTTTTCCGTCCGGAATTGCGACAAAACAAGAGATAGAGCGGTTCTCCGTTTCGGTGGAAACCGTGACCGTCAGGCACTGGTCGGCCCACCGCAGCAATCAGCAAAAAGAAGAGGCCCGCTGAGCGAGTTTTCAACCCAACTCAGCGAGCCCACGCCCCGACACATTACTCACAGGGACGACTGCCAGCCTTGTGGGCTGGTGTTTACCGGTGCCCGCGCAGCAGTGCGCGGCGCTGTCACGGGATCCGGAGCGGAAATTGCGGGCGCCGGCATTGCCGGGCCGAGACCGAAGAAGGGCGCGGCCGTCCTGACGATGGTGTCGATGTCGGACAGTTCCGCCACGAAGCCCAGTTGCTCGCGCGCCAGGCTCGGATCGGCATAGAGCTCGGCCGGATCGCCGGGACGC
This sequence comes from Mesorhizobium sp. M4B.F.Ca.ET.089.01.1.1, assembly GCF_004022605.1. Taxonomy (NCBI): domain Bacteria; kingdom Pseudomonadati; phylum Pseudomonadota; class Alphaproteobacteria; order Hyphomicrobiales; family Phyllobacteriaceae; genus Mesorhizobium; species Mesorhizobium sp. M4B.F.Ca.ET.089.01.1.1. The sequence continues at coordinate 1,609 of NZ_RZOS01000097.1, read as the reverse complement.
CGCGGCCGGTAGACGACCGGAACCGGTCGCGCCGTCATCCGGGCGACCGTTTCCAGGATCTCCCTGATGGAAACGCCGCGGCCGGTGCCGAGATTGACCGACAGGCTGTCGCCGCCCGCTTCCAGATGAATGAGCGCCTTCAGGTGGGCACGGGCAAGATCGCTGACGTGGATATAATCGCGCACGCAGGTGCCGTCCGCCGTGTCGTAGTCGGTGCCGAAGACCTCGATCGCATCGATCATGCCGGACGCAGCCATCAGCACCCTGGGCAGGAGATGGGTTTCGGGGGTGTGCCATTCACCGAGCTCGCCGTCCGGGTCGGCGCCGCAGGCGTTGAAATAGCGCAGGATCGCGTACTTCATGCCATAGGCCGAGGCATAGTCGCGGATGATCTCTTCGCCCATCAGCTTGGTGCGGCCATAGGGGCTGATCGGGCGCTGCGGCGAGGTCTCGCTGACCGGCAGCGACGCCGGCACGCCGTAGGTCGCGCAGCTCGAGGAAAAGATGATGTTGTCGATGCCGTTTGCCCGCGCCGCGTCGAGCACCGCGATCGTTCCCGCCACGTTGGTCGAATAATAGTCGGCCGGTTCGCTGACCGACTCCCCGACATAGGCCAGCGCTGCGAAATGGATGATCGCCTGCGGCCGGCGGGTCGTGATCGCCCGCTCGAGCGTCCGACGATCGCGGACGTCGCCGACGATCAAAGGACCCCAGGCTACGGACCCCTCATTGCCGCGGCTCAGATTGTCGTACGCCACCGGCAGGTAGCCCGCCTCCGACAGGAGTTTGCAGGTGTGGCTGCCGATGTATCCGGCCCCACCTGTCACCAGGATCGGGCGGCGTTTCATGACGTGACAGCCTCCTTGACGGGCCGGCGACTGCCGAGCAAGGCGTCGAAATACTGCGTGGTATGGGCGAGCCCTTCTCTCAGGCTGATCTTCGGCTCCCAGTCGAGATGCTGCCTGGCGAAGGAGATGTCCGGCTTGCGTTGCTTGGGGTCGTCGACCGGCAGCGGCCGGTGCACGATCCGCGAGCGCGAATTCGTATAGTCGATGACCAGCTCTGCCAGTTCCATGATGGTGAATTCGACGGGGTTGCCGAGATTGACCGGATGGGCGGGCGAAGTTGGGGCGTTCATCAGCCGGATGAAGCCTTCGATGAGGTCGTCGACGTAGCAGAACGAGCGCGTCTGCATGCCGCTGCCGTAGACGGTTATGTCTTCGCCGCGCAGCGCCTGGACGATGAAGTTCGACACCACCCGCCCGTCATCGGGCTGCATGCGGCGGCCATAGGTGTTGAAGATGCGCGCGACGCGCACGTCGATGCCGTATGTCCTCGAATAGTCGAAGAACAGCGTCTCGGCCGAGCGCTTGCCCTCGTCATAGCAGGAGCGCGGGCCATGCGTGTTGACGTTGCCGAAATAGCTTTCGGGCTGCGGGTGCACCAGCGGGTCGCCATAGATCTCCGACGTCGAAGCCTGGAAGATCTTGGCATTGTGCCGCCGGGCGAGTTCCAGAAGGTTGATGGAGCCCAGCACGCTCGTCTTGAATGTATGGATCGGATCGGCCTGATAGTGCGGCGGAGAGGCGGGGCAGGGGGGGGTGTATAT
>NZ_RZOS01000979.1:0-911 GCF_004022605.1 Mesorhizobium sp. M4B.F.Ca.ET.089.01.1.1 | reverse complement strand
CTGGATCGTGCGCAGCGTGCCTGTGCCGATCGGCACGGTGCCGCTCTACCAGGCGCTGGAGAAGGTCGGCGGGATCGCCGAGGATCTGACCTGGGAGGTCTATCGCGATACGCTGATCGAACAGGCCGAGCAGGGCGTGGACTATTTCACGATCCATGCCGGCGTGCGCCTGCCCCACATTCCGCTCACCGTCGACCGTGTCACGGGTATCGTTTCGCGAGGCGGCTCGATCATGGCAAAGTGGTGCCTGCACCACCACAAGGAGAGCTTCCTCTACGAGCATTTCGAGGAGATCTGCGACATCTGCCGCACCTATGACGTGGCGTTCTCGCTTGGCGACGGTCTTCGCCCCGGCTCGATCGCCGACGCCAACGACGCCGCCCAGTTCGCCGAATTGGAAACGCTTGGAGAGCTGACGAAGATCGCCTGGGCCAAGGACTGCCAGGGAATGATCGAAGGCCCCGGCCATGTGCCGATGCACAAGATCAAGGAGAACATGGACAAGCAGCTCGCGGTCTGCGGCGAAGCACCGTTCTATACGCTCGGACCGCTCACCACCGACATCGCGCCCGGCTACGACCACATCACATCAGGCATCGGCGCGGCGATGATCGGCTGGTTCGGGACGGCGATGCTTTGCTACGTCACGCCCAAGGAACATCTCGGCCTGCCCGACCGCGACGTCGCGCAAGACCGTTGGCCGGTTTCCGTCGACCCGCTTCCGGACGAGCTGCTGTCGAGCTGGCTTCACCGGCTTTCACTCGCAAACGGTATCGCGCCGCGGTCATTCGCCGGGGTCCTCGGACTCGGCAACGGGATGTGGTCGCCGCGCCTCGATCTTGATCTTCCGCGCCACGTCGCCGTTTTGCTCGCTGATCAGACAAGTGTTCCGCGTCAAGCGATCATAAAGA
>NZ_RZOS01000978.1:0-914 GCF_004022605.1 Mesorhizobium sp. M4B.F.Ca.ET.089.01.1.1 | reverse complement strand
GAGTACCGCTCCTTGGCGGAGGCGATCCTGGCGAGCCCGGACTGGAAAAGGGCCGAGCGCGCCGGCGGCGCGACGCGCAATCGGGTTCTCGGCCGGCTCATGATCCAGGCGCTGGATCGGGTACCACGAGACCGAGCCGCCGTGCCCGGTCGAGCAGTGCCTTGACCGAGGAGGCCTGCCATTTGCGGCTGCCGCGCGGCGTGCGCTCATGCATGCGCTCCAACTGAGCGCCGATCTCAAGCAACGTCAGATCCGGATCGGCAAGGGCGATGCCGGCCACCAGCGTCATCAGGCGGTCTTCCGGCGGGCGTCGTGGAGAGCGCTTGATCAGCGCCGGCTCGGCGATGTGCTCCCGCACCAAACGATGCACGGCGCGCCGCAGCCGCTCAACCGTCCAATCGTGCCCCCTGCGGTTGAGGACACGCACCACGTCGTCCCAGCTGTGCTGCGGCCGCAGCCGGCGCACGGTCGGCAGCCAGGTCTGCGCCGAGGTGATGAGATCGTCGAGATAGGCGCGCTGGCGTGCAGCGGATATCGCTCGCACGGCATCGGGGCGGCGCTCGCGAAGTCCGGGATTGCCGGCCAGCCGGCCTCGCGCCTTGGCTGCCTTCATGCCGGCCTTGGTGCGCTCCGCGATCAGCGCGCGCTCGAGCTGGGCAACAGCACCAAGCACCTGCAGCGAGAACATGCCCTGCGGTGTCGAGGTATCGATCGGGTCACCAAGCGAGCGGAAATGGGCGCCGCGCTTCTCCAGCACCTCGATCACTTCGAGCAGATGGCTGACCGAGCGGGCGAGGCGGTCGAGGCGGACGACCACCAGCACGTCGCCGACGCCGATATCGCGCATCAGCTTCGCAAGCACCGGGCGGAGGCGCGAGGCGCCGGAACCGTGCTCCTGATGGACGAGACGGCAG
>NZ_RZOS01000977.1:0-917 GCF_004022605.1 Mesorhizobium sp. M4B.F.Ca.ET.089.01.1.1 | reverse complement strand
TACATCGATCGCGAGTCGATCGAACGCATCATCGCATCATGCGATCCATCGACGCGCAGGGGCATTCGTGACCGGGCATTGATCATGCTGCTGGCCAGGCTCGGGCTGCGTGCCGGGGACATCGCCACGTTGCAACTCGATGATATCGATTGGGATCAGGGCACGATCCGCGTATCTGGCAAGTCCAGGCGTGCGACCCGACTCCCGCTTCCCCAAGACGCCGGGGAGGCGATCCTGGCCTATATCGAACACGTTCGACCAACCGTCCCAGACAGGCATCTCTTCTTGCGAATGAACGCACCACATCGGTCGTTCGCTCGTTCGAGTATCGTTGGATGGGTCGTCAGGAAGTCAATCGAGCGAGCCGGTCTGACCGGCATCCCTTCCGGATCGCACGTTTTCCGTCACTCGCTTGCGACCGCCATGCTGCGAGAGGGCTCGACCCTGGAGGCGATCGGTACGGTGCTCAGGCACAGGAAGCCAGATACAACCGCGATCTATGCGAAGCTGGATTTTAACAAGTTAGGTGAGGTGGCGCAGCCCTGGATTGGAGGTGCGGCATGCTGATCGAGCACGTGGAGCGCTATGTTGACTACCGCCGCAAGCTCGGCGCCAAGTTCGTTGAAGGCGAACACGCCCTCACCAGATTTGGCCACTACGCCGATAAATGCGGCGACACGCATGTTACCACCGATAGGATCCATGAGTGGTGCAACCAGGCATGTTCGCCCGAGCGTGGTCGGGTCATATACAATCACCTGCGTCGCTTCTCCATTTTTCTGCGAGCAGAGGACTCCGGGCACGCCGTGCTACCTAAAGGCGCGTTCGGATCGCGGAAGAGCCCAAGACCGGCGCCACATCTGCTCCAGGCCGAGCAGATCGAGGCGATTTTATCGGCGGCCTTGACCCTGTCGTAC
>NZ_RZOS01000976.1:0-921 GCF_004022605.1 Mesorhizobium sp. M4B.F.Ca.ET.089.01.1.1 | reverse complement strand
CCCGATGCACAGGGTGCTGAACCCGCGCGAGGCCGAAGTTGCTTCCTGGCTGTGCTATGCGGAGGCGGTGCTGTCGGGCACCACGACGATTGTCGATATGTGGCGCTACATGGATGGCAGCGCGCGCGCGGCGGCGACGATCGGCAACCGTTCGGTGCTCGTGCCTTACGTGGGCGAGCATCCCGACTACAACTATTTCGAGACGCTGGAGACGAATGAGCGGCTGCTGGAGGAATGGCACCGCAAATGCGACGACCGCATCCATGTCTGGGTCGGCCTGGAGCACGCCTTCTACGCGACCGAAGACAAGTATGCCGGCGTGATCGATCTCGCCAGGAAGTTCGATACCGGCTTCCATACCCACAGCAATGAAGCTGAGATCGAACTGCGCGAAATGAAACGCCGCTACGGGCTGAGGCCTGTCGACGCACTTCGGCATCTTGGGCTATTCGAACCGAGGAAGGTGCTGCTCGCCCACTGCGTCTGGCTAGACGACAGCGAAATTGAAATCATCGCCGAGCACGGGGTGGGGGTCGTCCACAATCCCGTCAGCAACATGAAGCTTGCGAGCGGCACGGCGCCCGTCGAGAAGCTCCTGGCTGCCGGCGTGGCGGTCGGCATCGGCACCGACGGGGAAAAAGAGAACAACAATCTCGACATGTTTGACGACATGAAGTGCGCGTCGCTGCTGGCCAAGCTCAACACGTTGAACGCGGGGGCGCTCGACGCTTGGGATGTGCTCCGCATGGGCACGATCACGGGAGCGCGCAGCATCGGCCTCGAACATGAGCTCGGCTCGTTGGAGGTTGGCAAGAAAGCGGACATCATCGCAGTTCGCACGAACACGCCGCGCATGACGCCGTTGATGAGCGGGCGCTATTTCAACCTGCACCACAACCTCGTCCACGCTGTCCGCGGTAG
>NZ_RZOS01000975.1:0-922 GCF_004022605.1 Mesorhizobium sp. M4B.F.Ca.ET.089.01.1.1 | reverse complement strand
CCCGCTCGGACCGCTCACCAACATCGCTCTGGCGCTGATCCGCGAGCCGCGGATCGCGCCGCGCATCAAGGAAATCGTGCTGATGGGCGGCGGTTTCTTCGAGGGCGGCAACGTCACCCCGACCGCCGAGTTCAACATCTATGTCGACCCGCACGCCGCCGACGTCGTCTTCAAATCCGGCGTTCCGATCGTGATGATGCCGCTCGACGTCACCCACAAGGCATTGACCACCGCCAAGCGCACGCAGGCTTTCCGCGACCTCGGCACCAGGGTGGGCATCGCCACGTCGGAGATGCTGGAGTTCTTCGAGCGTTTCGACGAGGAGAAGTACGGCACCGATGGCGGGCCGCTGCACGATCCGTGCGTGATCGCCTATCTCATCAAGCCCGAGCTGTTCAAGGGCCGCAACTGCAATGTCAGCGTCGAGATCTCTTCCGAGCTCACCATGGGCATGACGGTGATCGACTGGTGGGGCGTGACCAAGCGGGAAACGAACGCCATGGTGATGCGCGACATCGACCATGACGCGTTTTTCGCGCTGCTGGTCGAGAGGCTGGGGCGGCTCTGAAAGCTTCCTTCTCCCCGTTTGGGTGGAGAAGGTGCCGGCAGGCGGATGAGGGGCGGCGCGAATGTCGGTGTTTTGCCAGCAACCCTGGCGCTGCCCTTCACCCGATCGCCTGGCGACCACCCTCTCCCCGTAAACGGGGGGAGGGAAGGTAGGCGCTACTTCGCCTTCGAGAACGCCAGCCAGAGGCCGCCGCCGACCAGGAAGCTGCCGCTGATGCGGGACATCAGCTTGATGCGGCTGGCCGACAGCAGCCGGCCGGCGCGGCCGGCGGCAAGCGCGTAGGTGGAATCCGACATCGCCGCGAAGACCATCGCGGTGAGGCCCATCACCACGATCTGCAGCGTGTAGTTGCCC
>NZ_RZOS01000974.1:0-923 GCF_004022605.1 Mesorhizobium sp. M4B.F.Ca.ET.089.01.1.1 | reverse complement strand
TCTTCCTGAAGACACCCCAGGCACCGCTGAGCGGGCAGGCCGGCGCAACTGCGGCCGAGCATCCCTGCCTGGCTGGACCAGCGGGGCTTTCAGCCCTGCGCAGGACGACGGGCCGGGATCGCGAGCGGCGCGGTTGGGCGTAAGCGACGGCGGCCAGCCCGATCGGCGAGCAGCCTCCCCTTCCCTTTTTCGTTCTCCTTCCCCGGTACTGGCCTGGAACCGTCCTCCCCCCCGGGCGTGCGCTCGCCATCCAGGGCCGCGCCGCCACCTCGTCCTTTGGGGGAGCTATACGCCTCGAGCGTTGTGGGGTGGCCAGCGCGTCGGGAAGTCGCCGATAGTTGGACCCGACGGGCCCTCTCAGAGCAGGGGCGATTTTTCGGTTGTCGGGAGAGAGCATCTTGGCTATTTCTCGCTTCGATATTTCAAGGATCATTGAAACGTGGATGAACATCGAGCCCTGATCGTCTTTGGCGCTCTGTCGCAGGAGACGCGCCTGCGCGTTCTGCGACTGCTGGTGGTTGCCGGGCCTGATGACATTGCCGCTGGTGCGCTCGCCGATAAGGTCGAGGTCTCACCGTCCAACGTCAGCTTCCATCTCAAGGAGCTGGAGCGCGCCGGCCTGGTCACGCAGCGGCGCGACGCGCACTCGATCCTCTACAGCGCCGAATACGACGCTCTGTCCGGCCTGATCCGCTTCCTGATGGAGGATTGCTGCTCGGGCCGTCCGGAAATCTGCGCGCCCGCGCTCGCCGCCCCCTGCTGTCAGCCCGGCAACAGGACCCGGCAATAGTTATCTTCTCGCTTCGTTCCAGGCAGCATCACATGACAGCATTCGATCTTCCGCGCCGGTTCGCCGCCGAGGCCCTCGGCGCCGCTCTGCTGGTCGCGACAGTCGTCGGTTCCGGCATCATGGCCGAGACCCT
>NZ_RZOS01000973.1:0-925 GCF_004022605.1 Mesorhizobium sp. M4B.F.Ca.ET.089.01.1.1 | reverse complement strand
GCTCGAGGCGTGCCAAAGGATCGCCGCGGATCACGAGCTGATCATCGAAAGCGCCGGATGGCGCAGCCTGGATTCCGGCTTTGCCTTCGAGCCGCTGTTTCGCGTCAGCATCCCCGCCTCCGACGGAACGGCTTTCAATCTGGAAAAGGACATGTTCGTGTATCTGGCCGAACAATACGGTTTGGCAGCCTCGGACCTCGGACGCGAGTTTTATGCCGGAGGCGAAAGATTCCGGATCACCGGCATCGATCCCCGGAGGCCGAAATATCCTGTCTCCGCCGAGCGGATTCCCGATCGCCGAGGTTTCAAATTTACGGCCGAAAACGTCGTGATGCATCTGCAAGCCCAGAGCAAATCATGAAGTTCTCACATTGTTCTCTACCTTGGCCAAAATCGCAGCTTCGGGCCGGTTAGGCCAACATGATATGGAACCAGCGATGAAGCTTCGCCTCACTATCGCTTTTATGCTCGGCTTTCTGATTGGGGGTTTCGTGGTGCTCGCCGTCATCAGCTCCACGTGGCTGACACAAGCCCTCACTTACAACTTTAGCTGGGATCGAGGGCGCGAATGGTTCGGCGCTCTCAGTGGCTGGGCTGCCGCAGCGGGCGCGCTCGTTGCTGCCTGGCTGACCGTACCGCACCTGAAAAGGCAGGCTGACTTCATTTGGGGCGACGCGCCCCCGACACTCGACGTAATCGAACATCTCGCCGAAGACAACACTCTCGTCGTCCGCCTCGTTAACTGGAACCGGCGCGCGATATTCCTTGAAGACATTTATGCGTCCACCAAGAAGCGCCCAAAGAATCTCGACGAACAAGTAGCCATGTGGCAGATCGGGGATGAGAATGGAGCGCGCGACGGTGGTTTCCCCGTTCAGATCGATGGGTGGGAAGATCGCGACAAGCGTCCGAGCTTTGTCCGTGT
>NZ_RZOS01000972.1:0-925 GCF_004022605.1 Mesorhizobium sp. M4B.F.Ca.ET.089.01.1.1 | reverse complement strand
CCCGTCCACCGAGCGCTGGCGCCGCCCCTCACCTGCCTGCCGGCATCCTCTCCCCGTATAGTGACGGGGAGAGGGGGCTGTCATCACTGGTTTCGCGACTCGCCAGCGGTGGGAGAAGGGCGCCAACATTGCGGCCAGCCCCTTCTCCCCGTCACTATACGGGGAGAAGTGCCCGGCAGGGCGATGAGGGGCGGCGCCGACTTCGACAGTTGGTGTTCTCAGCCACAAAGTCGGAAACCATCACTGGATTGAAGCTATTGCCCTGGAGAGAGGGCCACTTCTTGCCTCGGGGTTGCGGCTGGCGTAATGAGGCGCCCGCGCAAAGGGCCAAGCCCAGGCGCCGCGACGGGGCACCATCCCGCAAATCGAGATCCGGAAGCTCCCGCGATGAACAGAAACTACATCATCCTCTTTCTGTTCAGCCTGGTGATGACCGTCAGCGGCCTCGCCAGCCTTCCCCCGATCGACCGCGACGAGTCCCGTTTCGTCCAGGCGACCAAGCAGATGGTCGAGACCGGCGACTATGTCGATATCCGTCTGCAGGACGTCACGCGCTATAAGAAGCCGATCGGCATCTACTGGCTGCAGTCAGCTGCCGTGGCGCTGAGCGGCGAGGGGGCAGCCGCGCCGATCTGGGTCTATCGCCTGGTCTCCATGCTCGGTATCGCGCTTGCCGTCGTCGGCATCGGCTGGACGGGCACGAAACTGTTCGGTGCCAATGCCGGTCTCGCCGCCGGCCTGATGATGGCAGCGATCTTCGCCACCGCCTTCGAGGGTCGCGACGCCAAGACCGACGCCATGCTGCTTGCCTGCTGCGTGGCCGCCCAGGGCGCGCTGGCGCAGGTCTATCTCGCCGCGCGCCGCAACGAGCCGGTCGCCGGCCATCTGCCGTGGATCTTCTGGATCGCGCAGGGACTTGGCATCC
>NZ_RZOS01000971.1:0-928 GCF_004022605.1 Mesorhizobium sp. M4B.F.Ca.ET.089.01.1.1 | reverse complement strand
ATTGTAGTAGCCGACTGTCTCTTCATGCGTCAGCGTCACGCCGTAACTGTTCGACAGCAATTCCTGCCGGCGTTTGTCTTCGGCACGAGGAAAGAGATAGAGCTTCTGGACCTGTCCCTGGAAAAAGAACAGCAGCACGCAAACGATGAAGACGATCTGCACGATATCGTAGACAATCGGATAGGCCACCTTGTCGGCGAAAAGCGCCGCAATCGAGAGGATCGAAACCACCCAGAACAGTCCAGATCCGACAGCTTCGGCCCGCTCGAGGGGCTTGTAGTAGTTGCCACCTACCGTATCTACCCTGGGCATCGATAGCTCCCTTTCCTCAACCTACTTGATCACAGCGTAGAATGGCTCGCTAAAACCAACGAGCCGATCATCGCTTCTACGGATGATGAATGCTTCCGCCATGTGGACGCCGCGATATTCGAGCGCTTCCCAGCGACGATCACCGTCGGTAGGCTTCTCGAAGCCGCCCCGCCCTTTCTTGAGGGCCATCGCCACTGCCCCGGTATTGGTGATGCGCCACCGTACGTAGCAGTCAGCCGGCACCGTCTGGAACTTGTTGACACGGACGTCGAACCAGAGACCACCCCGCGGGGGTAACGCCTCGCCTGAATTGATCGGATGTCCCTTGCCGGAATACTGGGACGCGCGATATTCGGCGAAGACTTGGACATTCCGGGAAACCTGCTCGGCGGGCTGCCAACGCGGGGCCTGGAGGTGGGATGGCGTCCGGAACCACAATGGGAGGATGCTGATACCAAAGTCAATTACGTTGTCGACTAGGCTATCAAGGTGGGCTGCCCCTTCCATGAGAAGCGCACTGGCCTGCTGCATCGCAGAAGCCTCCGCCTTCTTTACGTTCTCTCCCTTCGCAAAATCGTCGCCGAAGACCTTGCGCCATTTCTCGATGCTGTCGGAG
>NZ_RZOS01000970.1:0-929 GCF_004022605.1 Mesorhizobium sp. M4B.F.Ca.ET.089.01.1.1 | reverse complement strand
ATGGTGGAATTGGCTGCCGGCGACGATTTCCAGAAAGGCCTCGATTTCCTCGTTGGAAAAGCCACTCCCGTGACGCTTGCGGAATTAAAGTCGGCTCAGCCCAGTGACACAAGCGCCCTTGATGCGCTCGAAGCCTCGCGAAAGCGGCTTATGGCCACGTGGGATCCGGTTCTGCTGCGGGACGGCGATCTCTTCTCGATCGATGCTCAGAATACCCCCGAGCTCGCAGATCCGTCCCATCGGCTTGAGGCGGGCCACGCGAATGGCGATCCGCTGGCCTGGCCCAAGGGATCCACATTGCTCAAGCTGGGAGTTGTCGCGCTGCCCCATCAATCGGCCTTCATCCAGGTTCGCATTGGCGGACCGGACGGCGATCTGCGCTGGATGCAAAGCGTCGAGGTCCGACCTCCCTTGGAAAAGGAGCGCGACATGGCGGCACTTGCAAGCCACATGGGAGTGCGAGCGTTCCATGATTGGATGCGCGCCATCCTCAACGGCGATGCCCTTCCAGTGGACGGGACCTTGTGGGACGAAGATCTGGGTAAAGCCTCTAGGAAAGGCGAGAGGCTGGGCTTCGACCGGCTGTCCCTCGAAGACATACTGTCGGCATGGGCCCGTGACCGGAAGGCATTCCGTCGGGCTGACCGCCATTTTGGACCATTTATCAGCGCGTTGCTCACGCATGGCGACAACCTCAGTGCCGCTGAACGGCTCGATCTGGAAGAACTGGCCAAAATTTGGTCAATGGCAAGAGAGCGGCTCTCGGCATGACGGCCCGCGCAAAGCCCTTCCAAGAGGCGACCGTCGAGGCAGCTACCGCAGCCCTGCAGGGCGGCAACCCATTGCGGCGTTTCCTTGTCGCGGACGAGGTCGGACTGGGCAAGACGGTCGTCGCACGAGACACACTTTCTGCCATGGCCAGGACAGCC
>NZ_RZOS01000096.1:0-16063 GCF_004022605.1 Mesorhizobium sp. M4B.F.Ca.ET.089.01.1.1 | reverse complement strand
GTCCCATGGAAGGCCACCGCCGAAACGATCAGGATGGAGGCGTTGACGAACAGCGCCAGGACCAGTGCGATGGTCGAGTCGGTGGTCGCCCACTTGATCGCGTCGCGCTTGCCCCGGTCGGTGCGCTCATAGGCGCGGGTCTGCACGATCGAGGAGTGCAGGTAGAGATTGTGCGGCATGACGGTGGCGCCGATGATGCCGATGGCAATGTAGAGCATCGCCGGATTGGTGACGATCTCGGGCGACGGCACGAACATCGAATGCAGGATCGAGCCGACCGGCGGCGCGGCGGCGAAGATCTGGATCGCGAAACAGCCGAAGATGATGAGCAGCAGTGCGATGACGAAGGCTTCGAGATAGCGGAAGCCCTTGTTCATCAGCAGCAGCACCAGGAAGGCATCGAGCGCGGTAAGCATGGCGCCGCCGATCAGCGGGATGCCGAACAGCAGCTGGAGCGCGATCGCCGTGCCGATGACCTCGGCGAGATCGCAGGCGATGATGGCCAGTTCGCAGGCGATCCACAGCAGGAAGTTGACGGAGCGCGGATAGTAGGCGCGGCAGGCCTGGGCGAGGTCGCGGCCGGTGGCGATACCGAGCCGGGCGGCAAGCGCCTGCAGCAGGATCGCCATCAGGTTCGACAGCATGATGATGAACAGCAGCGTATAGCCGAACTGGGCGCCGCCGGCGAGGTCGGTTGCCCAGTTGCCCGGGTCCATATAGCCGACCGAAACCATGTAGCCCGGGCCCATGAAGGCGAACAGGCGGCGGAACCAGATGCCGGTCTGCGGCACGGTGATGGAGGCGTTGACCTCACGCAGGCTGGGCTGTTCGTCCTCGTCAGGCCGGGCAAAACGCCACGCGGATCTGGATACGGCTTCTGCGTCGGACATGAGGGATTTCCGCTGGAAAGGGTCGAGGTTGGCCTTTATCTATGCCACGGCTCAACATTATGCAATAGGCTATATTTCATTGTTTATGCTTTTGCGACGACGCCAACGGGCGGAGCGACCAGGCTCCTGACCCCGTTGCGCCTGCCGCGGAATGCAAATAAACGGCCAGACCAGCCGGGCTCCGTGCTATGACTACGGGCCCGATTCAACGTTTTTTAGAGGAGCGCGCATTGGCGCTAAGGAACAGACCGGTTCGACGCGAAGAGCCGCTTCCGGACGCCGATGTCCATTCGGAGGGCTTCCGGCAGACGCGCGAAGCGCGCCGCGGCGCGCTCGTCGAGGACTATGTCGAGCTGATCGCCGACCTCATCGAGGATGGCAACGAGGCGCGGCAGGTCGACATCGCGGCCAGGCTCGGCGTCGCCCAGCCGACGGTGGCGAAGATGCTGACCAGGCTCTGCGCCGACGGACTGGTTTCCCGGAAACCCTATCGCGGCGTGTTCCTGACCGAGGCCGGCCGCAAGGTCGCGGAGGAAAGCCGCATCCGCCACCAGACCGTGGAAGCCTTCCTGCGCTCGCTCGGCGTCAGCGCCGAGACGGCGCGCATCGACGCCGAGGGCATCGAGCACCATGTCAGCGCCGAGACGCTCGAAGCCTTCCGCAAGGCGATGATCGCGCCGCGCTGAGCCTCGTCAGCCGCCGTGCTTGGCGGGCGAAACCCCGGAACCCCGATACGTCCAGAACGTTGCTCTTCGGCGCGATAGCCGCGCCGGGGAGGAAGAGATGGGCGTTGAACAGGCACCGACCGCAAAGGGCAAGCAGGCCGCAAAGGGACTGAGACAGGCGGCGGCGAAAGACGAGCGCAAGACCGAAGCCGAGACCGGCCGTCCGCTGGAAAAGGGCGCGGCGCGTTTCGAGGAGCGCTCGAAAAGTTCCGACGGCAAGAGCGCCGGCAGCAAGCAGAAGCCTTGAAGATTCCAGCCGGCGCGTTCACTCCTCGGTGTCCTGCACCCAGCTGCGTGGATGGCCGTCGACGCGGAACTGGAAGATGAAATAGGGCGGGATGCAGGTGCCCTTGCCGGGCTTGGCCTCGGCCAGGTCTTCATAGCCGGCGGTGCAGATATAGTCCTCGCGGCAGGGATGCGTCTTGTCGCAGGCGCGCAGGCCGGCGGTCTTGGTGAATTCCGTTGTGCAATATTTGTGGTCCTTGCCGGAGCCGATGCAGTCGTTGAAGCCGGTCTTGGCGAGCCGCCCGCAACTCGCCTCGTCGGGCAGCTTGTCGCAACTGGCCTTACGCAGCATGCCGCCCGGAAAACCGCCGGTCTTCTGCTCGGGGCTGTCGTAGCGCTGGCGCGCCGCGCCATAGCCGGCAAGCTTGATCGGCGGCTTCTTGTCCCTGGCCGGGTCGATGGCGCAGGCTTTCGCCGTCGCCGGCGAGAGGCGGCAATACTGGTCGCTGCCCCATTTCGACATCCTGATCTCGCCGAACTCGACGGGGTCGCCGACCGCGGTTCCGGCCTCGCTGACGCAGGTGCCGAAGCCCGGATGGATGGCGCTTTCGTGGACGCCGGCGCAGCGCAGGCCTTCGCCGCAGGTCCAGTCCTTGAAGCTTTCATCCGTGCCGCGATAGCAGATCGAGCCCCAGCCATTGTAGAGGTCGGTGCCTTTCAGGGCGTCGGCGAATTTCGCATCCGGACGGGCGGCGAAGCCCTTGCTGAAATCGGGATGCTCGCCGGCGGCGAACTGCTCGACGATGGCCAGGCGGCGCGGCAGGTCGGCGAAGAAGACCGCCGAGCCCGGCACGAACACGGCGTTGCGCCGCGGCTCGCTGGCCGGATCAGCGCCGGTGTAGTGGAAACCGGCGATGCCGTGGGTCTGGTGGCAGCCGGTGCAGCTCATCTCGTTGAGGCGCAGATTGAAGCCGGCCACCGACTTTATGGAGCGCAGCGCGTTGCCCCTGGCGACATAGTCCTTCAGCGCCTTGTCGACGGCGGCATCATCGAGCAGGCCATAGGCGATGTTGTTTTGCGAGCGCGCCATGCCGCCAGGCGCTACCGAGACGGCGCTGGTCGCCAGGAATTTATCGTCGACGATCAGCCGGCCGCGATCGAGATCGTAGATGTTGCGGTCGGTGAGCAGCCATTTGGCGAAGGCCTGCCGGTCCGCCAGCACCGTCTTGCGGTCGATCTGGTTCTCCATCCGCGATTCCTGGAAGGTGGCGGTGGCCGGATCCCATTTGAAGATCTTCAGCAGATATTCGGCGTGGCCGCCGAAATCGCGGCGGGTCGAGGCCGACAGGCGCAGCACCTGCATGTTGAGCTCGAGCCGCATGATCTGCGAGGAATTGAGCATGGCGCCCGACAGCGGGCCTTCGTCGGAGCGCAGCCAGGCCGCAAGCTGCTCGGGCGCAAGGTCCTTCCCGCCGGCCGCCAGCCAGCGCCTGGCGACGTCGGCGCAGGACCCATCGGCGGCGCGCGGGCGATCCTTGGAGGCGCGCCCCGTCGCGGCAGTCGGCTTGGCGTTGAAGACCAGGCTCATCGTCAGCGGCAGCCGCGAGGAGACCCGCTCTCCGGGCTTTTCCTCGACCGAATAGTGGAAACGGTAGATCAGCCGGATCTCGCCGCATTCGGTGTGGCCGAGATAGCCGCGATCCATGCGGTTGACGACGCCGGTGAGGTCCAGCGTCGAGCCGTTGTCGTCGATGTATTTCGGATTGAACTTCTGGCTCGTGTCCTTGGACTTGGCCAGTCCCGCGACATAGGGATCGGGACTTGCCGCGGGCTCGTCGGCGATCTCCTGCTTGACCGCATTGCGCACCGGGGTCAGCGCGCGCACCGAAAACAGGCCGCGATTGTCGACGTCGCGCGTCAGGCCGATCGCCGGGCCGAGCAGTCGGCTGATCGACAGGCCGCCGCGCTCGAGCGCCTGCAAGGTCGCGGGGTCGGTGACGGCGACGCTGGAATCGAGCGTGGCGGCAGGCGCCGCCCCAGCGCCGAAACCGGCCAATACCAGCAGAAACAGGAAACGGCCGATCGTCCGCAAGCGCCCCTCGCATCCCCTTGTCCGGCGCCATGCTACAGGCCTTGCGCCGCCCATTCCAGCGCCGGTTTGCGAGCGAAAAATGCTGTGACTTGCTGCAACCATTGGGATAATTGTTTGTTGGGTCTGATTGGCACCAGGATGCCGGCCTGGCCGTTTGGAAATTCGCATCGCGAGGAGTTGCCATGCTCTGGAGAGGCCGCCGTCAGAGTGACAATGTCGAGGACGAGCGCAGCGACACGGGTGGCAGCGGCGGATTCGGCGGCGGCAGCCCGGGCCAGTTCCGCATCCCGATCGGGGGCCGCACCGGCGGCGGCTCAAGCATCTTCATCGTCATCCTGGTTGTGCTGGCCGGCTGGTATTTCGGCTTCGATCCGTCACAGATACTGGGCGGCGGCGACAGCAGCGGCCAGATCACCGACGACAGCGGCAGCGAAGGTGGCGGCGCGGGGGCCCCGGCTTCCGACGAGATGAAGCAGTTCGTCTCGACCGTGCTTGCCGAAACCGAAGACACCTGGAAAGGCATCTTCCAGGCCAATGGCCTGACTTACGAAGATCCGAAGCTGGTGCTGTTCAGCAGCCAGATACGCTCGGCCTGCGGCTTCGCCTCGGCTGCGGCCGGACCGTTCTATTGTCCGGGTGATCACAAGGTCTACCTCGACATGACGTTCTTCCAGCAGCTCGACCAGCAGTTCGGCGCTTCCGGAGAGTTTGCCCGGGCCTATGTGATCGCGCATGAGGTCGGCCACCATGTGCAGAACCTCACCGGCATCCTGCCCAAGTTCAACAACATGCGGCAGGGGATGAGCGAGGCCGACGCCAACCACATGTCGATGCAGGTCGAACTGCAGGCCGACTGCTTCGCCGGTGTCTGGGCGCATTACACCGCGCAGAAGGGCATTTTGGAACAGGGCGACATCGAGAGCGCTCTCAATGCCGCCAAGCAGATCGGCGACGATACGCTGCAGAAGAAGATGCAGGGCTACGTGGTGCCGGAAAGCTTCAACCACGGCACATCGCAGCAGCGTCAGACCTGGCTGGCTCGTGGCTACAAGAGCGGCAAGCTCTCGGACTGCGACACGTTCAACAATCCGATCTGAGGCGGCGCATCGGGGTTCCTGCGGCGGCGATCGGAAGCGGCCATCGCGGCAACTGATGTCAGGATGAGGCAGTTGCCGTCGTTCCCTCATTGTTCTTGGTGGCGGGCTCGCCTATAAGGTGCACCCGCCTTTGCTGCAAGGCGGCCGAGGAGCTTGACACCATCATGATCGACCCCAAGACCGCCAGGCGGGGCCTTGCGCTCGTTTTCACGACGCTGCTGCTCGACATTATCGGCTTCGGCATCATCATGCCGGTGCTGCCGGCCTACCTGCAGGAACTGACGGGAGTCGGCGTCAGCGAAGCGGCGATCGAGGGCGGCTGGCTGTTCTTCGCCTATGCGGCGATGCAGTTCGTGTTCGCTCCCGTCATCGGCGGGTTGAGCGACCGCTTCGGACGGCGGCCGGTGCTGCTTGCCTCCGTGCTCACCTTTTCGATCGACAATCTGATCTGCGCCATCGCCTGGACCTACCCGATGCTGTTCATCGGGCGCCTGCTGGCCGGCATCTCCGGCGCCAGCTATTCGACGACCTCCGCCTTCATCGCCGACATCTCGACCGATGAGAACCGGGCGAAGAATTTCGGCCTGCTCGGCATCGCCTTCGGCGTCGGCTTCGTCATTGGCCCGGTCTTGGGCGGGCTGCTCGGCACGTTCGGGCCGCGCGTGCCGTTCTATTTTGCCGCCGGGCTTGCGTTCGTGAATTTCCTGATCGCGCTGTTCCTGCTGCCGGAGACGCTCGACGACAAGCATCGCCGCCGCTTCGAGTGGAAACGCGCCAACCCGGTCGGCACGCTCATCCAGATGCGCAACTACCACGGCATCGGCTGGATCGGCCTAGTCTTCTTCCTGATGACCCTCGGACACATGATGTACCCGGCGGTATGGTCGTTCGTGTCCAATTATCGCTATGGCTGGAGCGAGCAACAGATCGGCTTCTCGCTCGGCGCCTTCGGCCTGTGCGGCGCGATCGTCATGGCGACCGTCCTGCCGCGCGTCATCCCGAAACTCGGCGAGTGGAGGACGGCGGCGATCGGCCTGACCTTCACCGCGCTCAGCGCCTTCGGCTATGCCTTCGCCTCGCAGGGTTGGATGATCTATGCGGTGATCGTCGTCGGCTGCCTGGAGGCGCTGGCCGATCCGCCGCTGAGAAGCCTTGCCGCGGCCAAGGTTCCGCCTTCGGCGCAGGGCGAACTACAAGGGGCGATGACGTCGATCTTCTCGATCACCTCGATCATCACACCGCTGCTCTACACGGGGATCTTTTCCTGGTTCACCGGGCCGAGCGCGCCGGTCGTGTTCGGCGGCGCGCCCTATCTGCTGGGTGCGGTCTTCCTCACCCTGGCGGTGATCGTCTTCGTCACGAAAGTCGCCAAGCCGACGCCGAAGGAGGTCGAGCGCATGCACGCGCAGGAGGCCGTGACCGATCCGGCTTGAGAAGTTTGAACTGCTAGACGCGTTCGGCCAGCGCCGGCTCGCCGCGCTTCTCGCGGATGAGATTGACGAAGCGGCGGAACAGATAGTGCGAATCCTGCGGGCCGGGCGAGGCCTCGGGGTGATGCTGGACCGAGAACACCGGACGGCCGGTCAGCGCGATGCCGCAGTTCGAGCCGTCGAACAGCGAGACATGGGTCTCCTCGACGCCTTCGGGCAGCGAGTCGGCGTCGACCGCGAAACCATGGTTCATCGAGACGATCTCGACCTTGCCGGTGGTGTGGTCCTTGACCGGATGGTTGGCGCCGTGATGGCCCTGATGCATCTTGGCGGTCCTGCCGCCCAGCGCCAGCGCCAACATCTGGTGGCCAAGGCAAATGCCGAACACCGGGATTTCGGTCTTGAGCAGGTCCTGGATGACAGGCACCGCATAGTCGCCGGTCGCTTCCGGATCGCCGGGACCGTTGGAGAGGAAGATGCCGTCCGGCTGCATGGCGAGGATTTCCTCGGCGCCGGTCTTGGCCGGCACAACGGTGACCTTGGCACCGAGGCCGGCGAGCAGGCGCAGGATGTTGCGCTTGACGCCATAGTCGATAGCAACGACGTGCAGCGACGGCTCGGCCTGCTCGCCAAAGCCTTCGTTCCAGACCCAGGGCGTCTCGCGCCAGACCGACGACTGGCCCGAGGTGACCTCCTTGGCGAGGTCGAGGCCGATCAGGCCCGACCAGGCGGCGGCGCGCCGCTTCAGATCGTCGAGGTCGAAGACGCCGTCCGGCGCATGCGCGATGACGGCATTGGGCATACCCTTTTCGCGGATCAGCACGGTCAGCGCGCGCGTGTCTATGCCCGAAAGCGCGACGATGCCGCGCTTCTTCAGCCACTGGTCGAGATGGCCGGCGGCGCGGTAGTTGGACGGGTTGGTGACATCGGCCTTGAACACGGCGCCGACGACGCCGGGGCGGGCGGCCGGGTTGAGGTCCTCGATGTCCTCGTCATTGGTGCCGATGTTGCCGATATGCGGGAAGGTGAAGGTGACGATCTGGCCGGCATAGGACGGGTCCGTGAGGATTTCCTGGTAACCGGTGAGCGCGGTGTTGAAGCAGACTTCGGCGACCGCCGATCCGGTGGCGCCGAGGCCGCGACCCTCGATGACGGTGCCGTCGGCAAGCACCAAAAGCGCGGTCGGCTTCTCGGTATTCCAAGGGGCAGTCGTCGTCGCCATGGCGGCACTCCTGTAAGGCTGCGTTACAGCGGGTCCGGGACCAACTGCGCAGCAAACGGCGCGGAGCAGCGATTTCTGCGGCTTCCGCGCGTCAATTCTTCTCGCTCATGCCGTTTTCCCAAAACCGCTGTGCACTTTTGGGCGGCATGAACTCATTGTCTCATGCAGGACCGAGTACATAGGCGAAGGCGCCAAAGCGGTCAATGAGGTGGCCAGAAACCGGTCCCGATTTTGTTTCTCCAGCAATATCAGTGGTTTGCATGGATTTGCTTTGCGCGCGGGGCAAAGCTATTGTCCGCGCCGTTCGAAGGAGAGAGCACGATGCGCGAAAAAAATCCCTGAAGAGCGCGATGAAGGCGCAGGACAAGCACCGCTTGCCCACTCTGCGGCTGATCCAGGCCGCCATCCACGACCGCGACATCGCCAATCGCGGTGCCGGCAAGCCGGCCGCGAGCGAAGAAGAGATCCTGCAGATCCTGGCCAAGATGGTGAAGCAGCGCGAGGAATCGGCGAAGGCTTTCGAGGACGGCAAGCGGCCGGAACTGGCCGCGCAGGAGCGTGGCGAGATGGAGATCATCCGCGGCTTCCTGCCGACGCAGCTCGACGATGCCGCCGTTACGGCTGCGGCACGCGAGGCGATCGCGGCGACGGGCGCCGCCAGCCAGAAGGACATGGGCAAGGTGATCGGCGCGCTGAAGCAGAAATATGCCGGCCAGATGGATTTCGGCAAGGCGAGCAGCATCGTCAAAGGGCTGCTGCAGTAACCTGCGCTCGCCCGCTTCACCGGTGAGGCGGCCTCACGACCCCTTGCAGATCGGCAGCGGCTGCGGCGGCGGTGCCGGATGGTCCTTCTTGTACTGGGCAATGATCGGCTCGAGGGTCTTCCTCGGCCAGAATTTCGGCCTGCCGATATCCCTCAGGCAGGATGCGTTCCAGTAGGCGCCCGAAGCGGAACGGCCGCCCGCTACGGCGGCGATGTCTTGCGATTCCGGATAGATGTAGAGCGTCGTCGGGTTGCCCTTGACCATCGCGATGAGCTGCGCGGCATCGGTTGCCGACCAGCTGGTGCAGCCATTGCTGCGGCCGCCGGCATAGTCCACCAGCTTGCCGAACGGCACCATGCCGTCATGGTCGGCGTAGGAGCTGTCGGGGTTCTTGCGCAGGCACATGCCGCGGAGAACCTGGGCCGCGTGGCCGCCAATCACGCGCTGCCTGGCATTGGCGGCTTCGCCTTCGCCGTCGAACTGGATGAAGGTGCGCAGGAAAGCCGTGTCCCGTTTTGCGCCGGTGCGATAGAAGCCCTTGAATGAGGTTTTCGCCTCGCGGGTCATGTAGGCGCCGCCGGCGGTCAATTCCGAATCCATCGCATTGCCGAAGTTCCTGGCGCATCGTCTGCCGTTTGAGAAATCGACGGTGCCTTTCAGGTTGCGGCCGCCGCCGTGGCCGGACGAGATCGCGCGAAACGACTGGCTGGCTTCGCAGATGATGTAGTAGCGGCGCCCCAGCACGCCGTTGCCGAGATCGCCGGGACGCGTCGCATCCATGGCGAAGTAGCAGGGGTTGTTGACGGCGCCGGCGGCGACTTTTTTCAGGTAAAGCGCGCGCGCCCGCTCCAGAACGACTTCTGCGATCTGGCCATCGCCCTCGCCAACATGGGCCTGCAGCCAGGCCGGAATGCCGGACGGTTGCAGGGCGGCGAAAGATCGAGGCGAAGCCGTCAAGGTGACGACAATGGCAAGGAGGCTGAGGATAGCCACACCCAGCGGAACAGATCTCAACCGCACCAGCTCCCCCCGTCAACGCATTGTGTCTTGCGATGAATCACCTGGAGCCGATCATAAAAGGTCTCGCGCCGATCTGCGAAACACTTCTAGTTTAGCTGCCCACCCCAAAGCCGGAATGGCATCATGGTTGAAATCGTCAAGCCAGCGCTCGAACACCTGCCGTCCTACAGGGCGGCGCTGGAGCGCGGCTGGTCGCCGGACAATGTGCGGCTTGCGGAAGCGACGCGAGAGCAGCTCGCCGCGATCGAAGAGGACCCGTTTGCGTTCCTCGCCGGTCTCGACGATCCCGAGGGCAGGGGACCGCCGATCACGCTGCCCGACGGCACGACGGTGCCGCGGCTGCCCGGCTTTCGGCGGTGGATCTGGGATGGCGAGGCCGCCGGCTCGATCGGCTTCCGCTGGCAGCCCGGTACGGCGGCGCTCCCCTCGCATGTTCTCGGTCATATCGGCTACGCGGTGGTGCCGTGGAAGCGAGGGCGTGGCTATGCGACCAAGGCGCTGCGGCTGATGCTCGACGAGGCGAGGGCGGTCGGCCTGCCCTTTGTCGAGATCACCGCCAAGCCGCAAAACCCGGCCTCGCACAAGGTGATCCTGGCCAATGGCGGCAGGCTCGTCGGCCGCTTCTTCGAGGATGCCGCCTATGGCGGCGCCGAGAGCCTGCGCTTCCGCATCGATCTATAGCGGCGACGATGGCAGCCTGACGATCTGATTCAGGAGGGCGCGGCAACGCGTTGTTTTGCCGGGTCTTCTGGCGCCGTGGCAGAGGCGTCGCTACTCGGCTGCCGCGGGCAGCGGCGGCGCCACGCGGCTGCGCCCTTCCCAGACTTGCGAGGCGACCGCCACGGCGACCGCGACCAGCATGGCCAGCGCGCCGGCCACCGGCAGGCTGCGGTAGCCGTAGCCGGCATTGAGCATGGCCGCACCCAGCGAAGCGGCGAGCGCGATGCCGACATTGAAGCCGGAGGGGATGAGCGAGGAGGCGAGATTGGAGGCGTCCGCCGTCCAGGCCAGGATGCGGGTCTGGATCGGCGCGCCGATGGCGAAGTTGAGGCCGCCCCAGATGACGATCGCAACGACCATCGGCACGGGGTAGGGGCTGACGGCATTGATGACGCCAAGCACCAGCGCCTGCAGGAGCAGCATGGTGATCAGCGACGGCATCAGCTTCCAGTCGGCGAGCTTGCCGCCGAGGAAGACGCCGATGGTCGCGCCGACGCCATTGAGCAGCAGCACCCAGGGCACCAGGCTCTCATCGAGGCCGGTGACTTCGAGCAAGGTCGGGGTGATGTAGGTGAACAGGCCGAACTGGCCGATCATCAACATCAGCATCAGGATGAGCGAGGTCCAGACCTGCTGACGTCCCAGAACGCGGACCTCGTGCGAAAGGCTGGCAGGGCTGTTCGACGACCCCGCCGTGCGCGGCAACAAAGCAAGCATGGCGGCAATTGCCGCCACGCCCAGCGCGCCGATCACCCAGAAAGTGGCGCGCCAGCCCCAGAGGTTGCCGATCGCGGTTCCGGCCGGCACGCCGATGACGTTGGAAACGGTGAGGCCGGACAGGATGACCGCCACCGCCATGCCGCGCTTGTCTTCCGGCACGAGGCCGACGGCCACCACCATGGCGACCCCGAAATAGGCGCCGTGCGCCACGGCGACTGCAATGCGCAGAAGCAGCATCGAGGTGAAGTCAGGCGCCAGCGCGCAAGCCGCCTGGCCGATGGTGAAGGCGATGGCGAGGCCTATGAGCAGGGTCTTGCGGGAGATCGTCTTGGTGGCGAGTGCCAGCAGCGGACCGCCAACGGCAATGCCGCAGGCGTAGCCGGAGACCAGGTAACCGGCAGTAGGAATGGAAACGCCGAGGCCGCCGGCGACCTGCGGCAGCACGCCGGCGATGACGAATTCCGTGGTGCCGAAGGCAAAGGCGGCGATGAACAGGGCAATGAGAGGAAGCATGGCGCGGCAAGCGATCCCAAATGAGATGGCCTCAAACCATGGATGGGCGCCGCCGGCAATGCAGAAAATGTCGATGCCGCTTTAGCTTTTCTTGACCGGCTCAATCCGGTCGGTCAGCTGCCGATGGGGCCAGGAAGGCCGTCTTCCTGCCGTAGGGGATTTTCAGCCATGCCCGTTCATGGAGATAGTAGAGCAATGACTTGGTGACGACCTCGGTGGCGCCGATGGCGGCGGCCAGCTTGACGCTGCCCGTTACCACCAGCGAGATGATCATCGTGTCGATGGTGCCGGTGGCGCGCCAGGAAAGCGCCTTGGCGAAGCTGCGTGAATGGGTGTCCATCGCCGATCATCCTCCCAGTAGACCTCACACGATCCTTAGCCGAGAGACGAGAGGATGAGCAAAGACAAATTCTGATGGGACCGGGGTGATGTCGCCGCACCCGGTATCGACCTAGCCCGCCTTCAACCTTGAACCGCCGAGCAGGCCACGCTCTTCCAGCACCGGATAGGCCATGGAAGCGAGCAGCGAGTTGATCTGCTTCAAGTCACGGATGGTGTCGAGGTGGATCGAGCTGGTCTCGACGCTCTTGGCGGTGCCGTCGCGCAGCCGCACGAAATGGCTGGCGCTGGTTTCCTTCTCGCGGTCGCGCAGCCGGTCCTTTTCCAGCACCAGCTGGCGGGCGGCCTCGGGGTCGCGCGAGACCAGCACGTTGAAGGCAAGGCGCGCGTTGGCGAGCACCGAGGCATGGAAGGCGCTGAGCTCGCGCCAGCCTTCGGGCGTGAACTCCAGCCCCCGCTCGAGCTTCTTCCTGACATGCACCAGCATGTTGCGCACGATGATGTCGCCGACCTGCTCCAGCTTGACGCAGGCGCCGATCAATTCCTGGCAGCGCAGCGCCTCGTCCTCGCTCATCGGGTTCTTGGTGACCTTGGCCAGATAGAGCTTAATCGCCGCGTGTTTCTTGTCGACGCGGTCGTCGAGCGCGGCGAGCGCCTTGATCTTGTCGGCGTCGGCGCTCTCGTAGAGCTCGATGATGCGCTTCAGCATGATCTCGACGGTCTCGCAGACCCTCACGACCTCGCGGGTAGCGTTGGCCAGCGCCTGGCTCGGCGTATCAAGCGCGCTTTCGTTGAGCGCCGACAGTTCGACGATGTCGAGCGCCGAAGCCTGTTCCGGCTTGGCGCCGAGCGCCACGATCTTCTCCGAGGCGCGGTAGACGAGGCTGGCGAGCGGCAGGCCGGCGAGCAGGACGATCACATTGAACAGGATGTGGGCGTTGACGATCTGGTCGGGGACGCTGGCGCCGAGGAAGCCGACCGGCGGCTTCAGCGTCATGAACAGGATCAGCATGACCAGCGAGCCCATGCCGCGCATCAGCAGGTTGCCGACCGGCACGACGCGCACGCCGGGCTCGGCGTTGCGGGTGAGCAGCGGCGCGATGATCGAAGAGCCGAGATTGACGCCAAGCACCAGCACGATGCCGAGCTCGGGCGGGATGAAGCCGCGGCCAGCCAGCGTCACCAGGAGCAGGACGGCCGCGATCGAGGAATGGAACAGCCAGGTGACCAGCGCGGCAAGCAGGTAGGCGGTGACGAAATCGCCGGAGAAATAGTTGACGATCATCGGCATCAGCGTGCTCTGGCGCAGCGGTTCCGAGGCCTGGCCGATCATCTCCAGCGACAGAAGCAATAGGCCGATGCCGACCAGGATGCGACCGGACTGGCGCCAGTCGCGCCGCTCGGTGGCCATGAACATGACGGTGCCGGCGACCAGGCATACCGGGACCAGCAGCGAGAGGTCGAAGGTGAGCAGCTTGACCACCAGCGCCGAGCCGATCTCGGCGCCGCGCACGGCCAACTGGCCGGACATGCCGGAGACGATGCCGGCGCCGGCGAAGGAGCCGACCAGCAAGGTCACGGCGGTGGAGCTCTGCAGCGCGATCGAGAGGCCGCAGCCGGCCAGAACCGCCATCAGCGGATTGCGCATGGTGGCGCGCAGCCTGTGGCGCAGCGCATCGCCATAGGCGCGCTCGACGCCTGTCTTGACCATGCGGGTGGCGAACAACATCAGCGCCACGGCGCCGGCAAGATGCAGAAGGACGACGGAACCGCTCATGCGCGATCTCGCGATCCGACGGGCGCGCGCTGCGCGCGAGCCGAACCGTCGACCAGGCAATAGAGGGTGCGAATCATAGACATTTCAGAACCGAGAATACGCCGATTTACTTTAGCCGGATAATAGATTTTGACCGTCGGGCGACGGTTGGCGCACGACAGGGCGTGTCGGAAATGGATGGACGGCGATTTGGTTGCATGGCCCGCCGGCCCGGTGGCGGCATGCCGCCCGGCGCTCCCGCGCCTATCAAACGCCCCATCTGACGACGATGTTGAATTTGGCATCCTAAATGCAAGAAATCATTACATAATTGTAATTCTACCATTCAGTTTCGGTTCATCCCCGGCACCCTATTGCTTGTGCATCGACAACCAAGGAGTACCCGTGATGAAACGTCTCGTTCTTTCCGCCGTCGCCGCCTCGATGCTGGCCGCCACGTCCGTCTCGGGCCAGGCCGCGCCGCTCAATGCGCCGGTCGCGCCGCAGTCGAACTATAGCCAGGTCGACTGGCAGCAGCCCGGCAAGCACGTCGACGTGAGGAAGCGCGTCATCAAGAAGAAGGTCGTGGTGAAGCGCAGTCATTGGCGCAACGGGCAGAAGTACTCCAGCTGGAAGCGGCACCAGCCGATCCGCAATTACGGCCGTTATGGCCTGCGCCGTCCGGGCCCTGGCCAGGAGTGGATCCGCGTCGGCAACGACTATGTGCTGGTCAGCATCTTCTCCGGCATCATCTTTGGTGCCATCGCCGCGCAGTAAGCCAGCCAGCACTGAGCTGCGTTTTGAAGAAGGCGGCCGGCGACGGCCGCTTTCCTTTTGCCCTGTGGAAACCGGGCATCGTCCGTATTTGGGGTCGTGCGGTCCGGCAAGCGTGCTTATATGGACGGGAAAAGAGTTTCCCGATGCGCTTTCCGCCCGCCTTCCTCGACGAGATCCGCGACCGTGTGCCGATTTCCTCGGTCATCGGCCAGCGCGTCGCGTGGGACAGGAAGAAGACCAATGCATCGCGCGGCGACTATTGGGCCTGCTGCCCGTTCCATGGCGAGAAGAGCCCGTCCTTTCATTGCGAGGACAAGAAGGGCCGCTACCATTGCTTCGGCTGCTCGGTGTCGGGGGACCACTTCAAGTTCCTGACCGAGCTCGACGGCATGAGCTTTCCCGAGGCGGTCGAGAAGATCGCCGACATGGCCGGCGTGCCGATGCCGGTTCGCGACGAACAGGAGGAACGGCGCGAGAAGGAACGCGCCAGTCTGACCGATGTCATGGAGATGGCGACCGCCTTCTTCCAGGAGCGGTTGCAGGGGCCGGAAGGCGCAAAGGCCCGCGCCTATCTGAGGGAGCGTGGTCTGACCTCGGCGACCCAGCAGTCGTTTCGGCTGGGTTATGCGCCGGACAGCCGCAATGCGCTGAAGGAGCATCTTGCCGCCAAGGGCGTGCCGAAGGCCGATATCGAGGCCTGCGGGCTGGTGCGGCATGGCGACGACATCCCGGTCTCCTACGACTGGTTCCGCGACCGCATCATGTTTCCGATCCCGGATTCGCGTGGCAAGATCATCGCCTTTGGCGGCCGGGCGCTGGCGCCCGACGCGCTCGCCAAATACATGAACTCGCCCGATACCGAGCTCTTCCACAAAGGCAATGTGCTCTACAATTTCGCCCGCGCCCGCAAGGCACTGGCCAAGGGCGGTACGGTGATCGCGGTCGAAGGCTATATGGACGTGATCGCGCTGGCGCAGGCCGGTTTCGAGAATGCCGTGGCGCCGCTCGGCACCGCGCTCACCGAGAACCAGCTGGAGCTTCTGTGGCGCATGGCGCCGGAGCCGGTGTTGTGCTTCGACGGCGACAAGGCCGGATTGAAGGCGGCATGGCGTGCCGCCGATCTTGCGCTGCCGTCGGTACAGGCCGGGCGCTCGGCGAGTTTCGCGCTGCTGCCGGAAGGCAAGGATCCCGACGATCTGGTCAAGGCCGAGGGGCCGGACGCGTTCCGCGCGGTGCTTGCCGATGCGCGGCCGCTGGTGGACCTGTTGTGGATGCGCGAGACGGCGGGCGGCGTTTTCGACACGCCGGAGCGGCGGGCGGAACTGGGAAAGACGCTGCGTGAACTGACCAGCCGCATCCGCGACGAAAGCACGCGCTATCACTACCAGCAGGAGATGCGCGAGCGCGAACAGAGCTTCTTCGGTTCGCAGCGCGGCCCGCGGCAGGGTCGTCATGATGGCGGCCGGCCGGGCGAGCGCGGCCAGGGCAAGGCGCCCGGCGGACAGTTCGCCAGAGGCGCAGGCGGCCGCATCGCCATCACCGAGAGCCTCGGACAGTCGGCGCTGGTCAAGCGCGGCGAGGGCATGTCGGTGCGGGAGGCGACGATCATCGTGGCGCTCGTCAACCACCCGCCGCTGATCGACGAGAATTTCGCCCATGTCGAATTCCTCGACCTTGCCAATGCGGATTTGAAGAAACTGCACGCCGCGATCCTCGACGCCATGGCGCATGATGCCGCCGACGAGCGCGGCGCGGTGATCGCCACGATTGAGC
>NZ_RZOS01000969.1:0-929 GCF_004022605.1 Mesorhizobium sp. M4B.F.Ca.ET.089.01.1.1 | reverse complement strand
GCTGATGATTATGCCTGAGTACGAAGCGTCGGCCGCCGACAGTCTGGACGCAGCGCTCGCTGTGCTCGACGAGGCGTTGTCATCACATCCAAGAACCTGACCGCCTCACCAGCGATCAACCGGGGGAGGGGAGGGGGCTTTTCAGAGCCCGGACGCCTTGGTGAGGTTGACTCGGAAGCGGTCACGCCGCCGCTGATACCTGCGGGTCATCTCGGCGCTGGTATGGCCGAGTTGCTTCTGCAAATAGCGCTCATCGACTTCCGCCGAGGAGGCGAGGCCAGCGCGCAGCGAATGGCCAGCAAAGAGCTTTCCGCGTTCGCCTACCGGCAGGTCGCCGCGTACGCCGGCCGCCAGCGCGGTCCGCTTGACCAGGCGGGCGACCTCCTGGTCGTTGAGCCGATCGGCGCCAACCGCCTTGCCCTGGCCGGTGACGCGCCGGAACAGCGGTCCGTGCGCGATACGGGCGAGCTTGAGCCAGGTCTGCACCGCGACAACCGGGCAGGTGGCATCGGACGAGCCGCGCCCGACTTCGACCTCCCGCCAGCCGGTCTTGCCGCGAAGGGAAACGAGCATGCCCGTGTCGAGGATCTCGATCCAGCCGCGGCCGTCCTCGGTCTGGTCGCGGCCGACATCCAAAGCCACGATCTCGGAGCGGCGCAGGCCGCCGGCAAAGCCGAGGAGCAGCATGGCGCGGTCGCGCAAGCCGCGTAAG
The DNA here is from genome assembly GCF_004022605.1 of Mesorhizobium sp. M4B.F.Ca.ET.089.01.1.1. Lineage (NCBI taxonomy): Bacteria > Pseudomonadati > Pseudomonadota > Alphaproteobacteria > Hyphomicrobiales > Phyllobacteriaceae > Mesorhizobium > Mesorhizobium sp. M4B.F.Ca.ET.089.01.1.1. Next base: position 217 of record NZ_RZOS01000969.1, on the reverse strand, counting down.
GTTCCGCGTTCGAGCGTTTCCAGCATGGCGATCAGATCCTCGGGCAGGATCGCTTCCTTCTGCCGCGGCGGGGCGGCGTGCTTGTTGCGGATGCCGGCCATGACGGTGGCGATGTACCGGTCCTTACGGTCCAGCGGCTGGCCGCGCTGGGCGTAGTTCCAGGTCAGCGAGGACAGCCGGCGTTCGATCGTCGAAACGGAGTTTGGCGTCTTGTCGC
>NZ_RZOS01000968.1:0-929 GCF_004022605.1 Mesorhizobium sp. M4B.F.Ca.ET.089.01.1.1 | reverse complement strand
AAATGGAAACCATCGGCTTTATCGGCCTCGGCATCATGGGCGCGCCGATGGCGGGGCATTTGCTGGATGCCGGCTACCCCGTCGTCGCCAGCGACCATCGCTCCAAACCGCCGGCTGACCTGATCGGCAAGGGGCTGAAGACCGTCACCGGCCATGCCGCCGTGGCGAAGGCGGCTGATATCATCATCACGATGGTGCCTGATACGCCTCAAGTCGCCGACGTCCTGTTCGGCGAGCACGGCGTCGCCTCCGGCCTGTCCAAGGGCAAGCTCGTCATCGACATGAGCTCGATCTCACCTATCGCCACCAAGGAATTCGCAAAAAAGACCAACGATCTCGGCTGCGACTATCTCGACGCGCCGGTATCGGGCGGCGAGGTCGGCGCCAAGGCTGCCTCGCTCACCATCATGGTCGGCGGCGAGGAACAAGCCTTCGAGCGTGCAAAGCCGGTGTTCGAGAGGATGGGAAAAAACATCACGCTCGTCGGCCCGAACGGCGTCGGCCAGACGACCAAGGTCGCCAACCAGATCGTCGTTGCCCTCACGATCGAGGCGGTCGGCGAAGCCCTCGTCTTCGCCTCGAAGGCGGGCGCCGATCCGGCCAAGGTTCGCCAAGCGCTGATGGGCGGGCTCGCCGCCTCGCGCATCCTCGAAGTGCATGGCGAGCGCATGATCAAGCGAACCTTCGCGCCGGGCTTCCGCATCGAACTGCACCAGAAGGACCTCAACCTGGCGCTGGAGGGCGCCAGGGCGCTTGGCGTCTCGCTGCCCAACACATCGACCACACAGCAGCTGTTCAATTCCTGCGCTGCCAATGGCGGTGCGAAGGAGGATCACTCGGCGCTGGTCAGGGCGCTGGAGCGAATGGCGAATTTCGAGGTCGGCGGCGACGCGGCGGAAACCAAAGGCAAGGCAGCATAGGATCAGGAG
>NZ_RZOS01000967.1:0-931 GCF_004022605.1 Mesorhizobium sp. M4B.F.Ca.ET.089.01.1.1 | reverse complement strand
CTGGTAGGGCGACGGACTAAGGGCAAGAAGCCCGGTGACTGGCTGTTCCATGAATTGGCCAACGAACGGGACGCGGCGGCGGTGACGACCAAACGGTTCACGCGCTACCGGGTGGCTTGTGGTGTTGACGACAAGCGGGACGGTAGGCGCAGGAGCTTGGTCAACTTCCATTCGTTCCGGCGCTGGTTCGTCTCTCAGGCGGAACAGGCGGGCATACCTGAGACGACCGTGGCGGCTGTTGTCGGGCACGTCGAGGGGCGCAAGTCGATCACCTTCGGGGTTTACTCTGGAGGACCGAGTGATGCGCAGAAGGTGGCATGTGTGAAGGCCGTGAAGTTGCCGCAGCCGCCACTTGCGGGTTGACGCCAAACCTGAGCAGACTTGTGGCAGCAAACGAGGAACAAACGCGCTGATGTTGCCCGCAACCGAGGAGGAGAAAGCCGACGTCGTCAGGTACTTACTGTCACAATCGCCAGCCCGCACGAAGGTGACATTCCTTCAGAAGGTTTATTCCGAGGCGCTGATCGGCCACCGGCACGATGTGTGGGATGTTCATACGGGCAAGGGCCGTTGGTGGGTGATTACCAATCCGACAAATCTTTATTCGCAAGAACAGTTCCCAAACATGGACCTTGCGGTGACATTTCACATGGGCCTCTGCTTGCGTATCCCGCGCACCCAACAACAGCGCAAGTCCGATAGACGCATCATCCCGTTTGGGAGTGTCTTCACACATCTGGTTGAGGCCACAGATGCACTGGGGCAGGCCCAGAATGTGCCTGACTATCAAGCCATAGGGATGCGAGCGCGCGAGGCTCTTCTCGCGTTCATCCGCGCCGCTCAAGACATTACAGAGTGGACCATGGAGCCGGCCCCGAAACGCGCCGACTTTCGCGCTTGGACTGACTTAATCTGCAATACAGCATTAGGC
>NZ_RZOS01000966.1:0-931 GCF_004022605.1 Mesorhizobium sp. M4B.F.Ca.ET.089.01.1.1 | reverse complement strand
CCATCGAGGCGCAGCTGGCGGAAAACCCGATGGAACGCACGGCGATCATCTTTGTCGGCAGCGCGCTCGCGGTTCAGGATTTCGGCGAAAGCTCACTTTACGACGCCCACTACCAGCGGCGTTTTCGCGGACGGGACGGATTGTGAACGGCAGCACCAACAGAAACGGACGGGCCACGGTGGAGCAGGCGCTGGCGCGGCTGAACTTCAAGCCGCGTGCGCTGGAGCCCGGCCATGTCTGGCTGGCCGGCGCCGGCCCCGGCGATCCCGGCTGCCTGACGCTCGAAGTGCTGGCCGCGCTCGGGCAATGCGACGCGCTCGTCTACGACGCGCTGGTCTCGCCCGATATCGTCGCGGTCGCCGAAAGCGCCGAGCTCTTCTATGCCGGCAAACGCGGCGGCCAGCCGTCGATGAAGCAGGACGACATCACCGCTTTGCTGGTGCGGCTGGCCCGCGAGGGACGCCGCGTCGTCCGTCTCAAGGGCGGCGACCCCTACATCTTTGGACGCGGCGGCGAAGAGGCTTTGGCGCTGGCGCGGGAGGCTATTCCTTTCCGCGTGCTGTCCGGCCTGACCTCCGGGCTGAGCGCGCTCGCCGCCACCGGCATCCCCGCCACCATGCGCGGCATCAACAAGGCGGTCATCCTGGCCACAGGCCACGCCGCCGGCACCGAGGACGATCTCGACTGGGCGGCGATCGCCCGCACCGGCCAGCCGGTCGTCATCTATATGGGCATGGCCAACCTGCCGCGGATCGCGGCTTCGCTGCTGGAGGGCGGCCTGGCGCCGTCGACGCCGGCGGCGGTGATCGTTTCCGCGACGACGCCGCAGGAGCGCATCGTCGTCGCCACGCTCGCCACCATCGCCGAGGAAGCCGCGGCCGCCGGGCTCGCCCCGCCGACGACGATCAGCGCCGGCGGCATCGTCGCCATG
>NZ_RZOS01000965.1:0-932 GCF_004022605.1 Mesorhizobium sp. M4B.F.Ca.ET.089.01.1.1 | reverse complement strand
GTCTTGTGCGGGTAGAGCGCGTAGTTCTGGAACACCATGGCGATGTCGCGCTTCGCCGGCGGCAGATTGTTGACGACGCGCTCGCCGATCGCGATCGTGCCGCCGGAGACCGTTTCCAGCCCGGCCACCATCCGCAAGAGCGTGGACTTGCCACAGCCGGAAGGACCGACCAGCACGACGAACTGGCCGTCGGCGATATCGACGCTGACATCGTGCAGGACCTTGACGGGTCCGAACGCCTTGGCCACATTGGTGATCGCGACTTGAGCCATCATCTCCCCTATCGTTTTCGGTGAAGCTAGCCATTGCCAACGGCAAGGGCAAGTCAGTATATTATAGATAAAAAGCCATTCCTGTTGACAAGGTAATCGATTACGCGAATAGTGGCGAGCGCAAAATCCGATGATCGGTGCTTTGCCGGAAATCGGATCTCCACGCGACGCAGGGTGGGGTCCCACGTCCCCATATGGTATAGGAGAAACGCAGACGTTTCGGCGTCCGATAGGTTGGCACGTCAAATTCACGGCTTTTGTTCTGGGAGGAATGTAGATGAGAGTCGGTCTTTACGAAAAACTGGTCCGCGCGGGTGCCACCCGGCGTGACATTCTCAAGGGCGCGGCCAGCATGGCCGCGATCGCCGCGGCTTCAGGCGCCGGCCTCGGCGCGCTAACCCGGCCGGCCGCCGCGGCCGACGATCTGCGCGCGAAGATCCTGCAGATTCCCGGCGTCGGCAAGGGTCAGCCGACCGATGCCGATTTCCAGAAGGTCGGCGAGCTCTGCCTCGAAGCGACCAAGGCCAATGTCAAGGAAGGCGAGTTCGCCGGCGTCGAACTCACCTTCATGGGCCTCAACAACCAGAACCTGCACAATGTTCTGTTCCGCGGCTTCCTGAAGCCGTGGGAGGCTTATACGGGCGCCAAGATCAGCTGGAT
>NZ_RZOS01000964.1:0-932 GCF_004022605.1 Mesorhizobium sp. M4B.F.Ca.ET.089.01.1.1 | reverse complement strand
GGTCGAAGGCATGCAGCCGCGCCATCAGCCATGCGGCGCGGCGGCCAGCCTCGCGGTCGTTGCGCCACAGCGCGCCGAGCGCGCCGCCCGCGGGATAGTTCGGCGCCAATGGCGGCCGCAGGCGTTGCACCCGGCCGCCTTCCTGGTCGATGAACACCGGCGCGTCCGCGCGCCCGACGGCGTCGCGCATCGAGGCGACCAGATCGCGGATCTGCTCGGTCTCGCCGACATTGCGGGCAAACAGGATGAACCCCCACGGTCGTTCGCCGCGATAGAAACGGATTTCCTCGGGGGTGAGCGATTTCCCGGCGCAGCCGAGGATCATGGATTTTGATTCGGTCATACGTGGAAGCTTAGGGCTTCGCGCGGACAAAGGGAATCTCCCCGCCCAACATGCGGCTGAAGGCCCGATCCCGGTCCACAAAAAACCGGCGCAGCCCTGCGGCCGCGCCGGTTTGATTGATTGCAGCCAGGCTCAGCGCGACACGAAGCAGTTGCCGCCGGCCGCCTTGTAGCTGGTGCACAGGGCGATCGCGTCGTTGCGCGACTGCGCCGGCACGCGGACGCGGTAGAAGGTGCCCTTGCCCGCGATCTCGGCCTTGACGATGTTGGCGGTGCGACCCGACAGCACGCTGCCGTAGCGGCGCTGCAGGTCCTGGTAGGTGGACTGCGCGCTTTCAACCGTCGGCTGCGAGGCGATCTGCATCGACCACGAACCGCCGCCCGCCGCTGCCGCGCTCGGTGATATGGAGGCGACCTGGTCGGGCTTCACCTCGCCGACGACGTCGACCGGCTGGTCGGACGGACGCTGCGGCGCAACCGGAACAGTGGCCGGCGTGTCGGCCGACTGGCTGTGGGTGGTCTGCGTCTTGGCTTCAGCCTTGGCCTCGGGCTTCGGCGCCGCCGGCTTGAGCGGCTGAGCGGCATCGGAC
>NZ_RZOS01000963.1:0-933 GCF_004022605.1 Mesorhizobium sp. M4B.F.Ca.ET.089.01.1.1 | reverse complement strand
ATCTACGCGGGCGGCCCAGCGGTCGGGGGTGTGGGGCTTGGGGTTCGGCCGCCGGGCCTACCGGCAAACTCATAGGGGGACGTTTGTCGGCAACCACAATTATAGGCCGATATAGCGGGATATAGAATAGGTCTGCTGGGCGCTTTCAGAACCTGCCCAAGCCAGGGCGGCTCGAATAGCCACACGGACATGACGATGATGACAATCGCCATGGCCATGATGAAAAGCGCGATCTTCCGGGACCACTATCCATTCTTGGCTGCTGATAACAACCTTGGCCTCAAAGGCAATTCAAATAGACGTTAGGGCTGCCCGGCTGTCTATCGACCCTTTCGCAGCCTCACCGACCACGCTGCTATCCAGCTCACCTGTGCCTTCGAAGCGAGGTCCACCGGACTCGATATTTCACATCCACCGTTCGGCAACGGAAGGGCCAAGCGCAACCGCTAGGACGGCGAGCAGCCCGCTGACAGGCGCCAACTTATCGCTCGATTTGGCATGATAAGTCCCCCACAAACCCATGCTCCCAAGTTTTTAGGCCCAAGGCAACTGTCCGTCAGAATCCCACACGGACGGAATCCGAACGACCTGTGCATGGCCAAAGCCTGCCGGAGCTTTCTGGGGTGTTTGAGACACGACAGCGATGACCGACGCCCTCATCCCTTGCCGACAAGCCGGCACGTGGATGCGGAAACGGCGATCGAATTTTGCACCGCAGGCATCGTCGTAGCCTGCGAACTTGGGAGACGTCTATGTGCAACGCCGAAGACCGGGTACCGGAGCCACCTCGCTATGCGCAGATTAGTCAATGCAGACGCGCGGGCCAGGTGCGAAGCGACTACCGTTTGCGTGGAGCCCCTGTTGCCGGGGTCAGATCGGCGCTGGTCACGTTTTCTCCTGGCACCTAGGCTGTCTTGGCCAACACCGATGCGG
>NZ_RZOS01000962.1:0-933 GCF_004022605.1 Mesorhizobium sp. M4B.F.Ca.ET.089.01.1.1 | reverse complement strand
ATCCTGTTCGATGCGCTGTTGTTCCGGCTGATGGCGAGCCATGACAGCGAGGTTTCGGGCGGCGGCGCGGTCGACGAATTGCTCGCCCGGATGCGGCTGAAGCCGACCCCTGCCGCGACGCGATCGCTCGACCAGCGCATAGCGGGCACGCGCCGGCTGCTGACAAAGCAGCGCATAGCCTTTGCGGTGTTCGCGGCAGCGTCACTGATGGCGGCATTGCTTTGAGACTTCGATGACAAAACTCCACATCCGCGCCAACACCTTCACCCTCCTGCAGACCATCACCTCGGTCGGCCTGTCGGCGATGGCCTGGGTGGTGACCGGCGTGCGGCCGATCTGGAACGGTAGCCAGCCCTCGGAGCGGCAGCGCATCTATTTCGCCAACCACGCCAGCCATGGCGACTTCATCCTGCTTTCGGCCTGCCTCAGCGAGAAGGTGCGCGCCCGCACCCATGCGGTTGCCGCGGCCGAATATTGGGGCAAGTCGCGGCTGCGCCGCTACATCGCCGAGGACATGCTGTCCTCCGTGCTGATCCACCGCCAGTGGACCGACGAGGCCGAGAACCCGATCAACATTATGCTGTCGGTGCTCGACCAGGGGCATTCGCTGATCCTGTTCCCCGAGGGCACCCGCAACACCACCGACGAGCCGCTGCTGCCGTTCCGTTCCGGCCTCTACAATCTCTCGATGGCGCGGCCGGAGGTCGAACTCATCCCGTGCTGGATCGAGAACATGTCTCGGGTTCTGCCCAAGGGCCAGTTCCTGCCGGTGCCGCTTTTGTGCCGCGTCGTCTTCGGCCCGGCTGTCACCATCGCGCCCGGCGAAGAGCGCCGCGCCTTCCTCGAACGCGCCCGCCAGACGCTGCTGGCCCTCGACCCCCGTCCGGACCGGGACGACTAGACCATGATCCCAAAAAGTGGCTCCCGGTTTTT
>NZ_RZOS01000961.1:0-937 GCF_004022605.1 Mesorhizobium sp. M4B.F.Ca.ET.089.01.1.1 | reverse complement strand
CTAAAAACCCCCATCTCAAAACTCAGGAGAGCAATGTGAAAACAGTTGCAATGATCCTTGCTGCCGGTGTCGCAGCGGCAGCCATGCCAGCGCAAGCCGAGACGAAACTCAATGTCTATTACGCCTGGCCCGAACACGAAGTGATCCACAAGCCGATTGCAGACCGCTTCATGGCGGACCACCCGGAAATCAAGATCAGCTTCCGCGCTGCTGCGCCGAGTTATGACGAAGCTGTCCAGACGTTGATTCGTCAGAGCATGGCAGGCGAGTTGCCGGACGTTCACTATGTCGGCTTTAACGTGCTCCGTCCGCTCGTCACGCGCGGGCTCGTAAAGCCCATCGACGATCTCGTTGCCGCCGATCACCTGGCCGATAAGGGCTACACGGAACAAATCCTGTCTCTGGCAAGAATCGAGGGCCATCTGTACGGACTTCCCTTCGCCATGTCGACGCCGGTCGTTTATTACAATGCCGATCTCGTGAAGCAGGCGGGCGGCGACCCCGACAAGGTTCCGACCGATTGGGACAGCTTCGTCGCACTGGCCGGCAAGGTCGGTGCGCTCGGCAATGGAACGTCCGGCATGTATTACCAGCTCGGCTCGGACGACTGGGCCACGCAGAACCTGGTACGCAACTTCGGCGGCCAGATGATGAACGACAAGGAGAGCGACATCGCCTTTGACGGTCCTGCAGGCCAGGCTGCCGTCAAGCTGTTCAAGCGGTTCCACACCGACGGCGCTCAGCCGGCGATCGACTCCCATGCCGCCCGGCAGCTCTTCACCTCTGGCAAGCTCGGCTTCTTCTTCGCCTCTGCCGGCAGTGTGAGCGGTTTCGAAGGTGAAATTGGAGATCGGTTCAAGCTCCGCACAGCCAAGCAGCCGCTCGGCGCTGAAGATGCGACGATGCCGACGGGCGGCATGGTTGCGATAATCCTTAC
>NZ_RZOS01000960.1:0-938 GCF_004022605.1 Mesorhizobium sp. M4B.F.Ca.ET.089.01.1.1 | reverse complement strand
CACGCTCCTTTTGTAACGCCAGGAGAGAAGGCTGCGGCGGAGGCGAAGCGCGCGAAAGACGTCCAACGAAAAGCACCCTCGCCCCGCGGTCCCAAAACGACTGTCGAGTACCGGCTGCCGCTCAGCGGCAAGCCGCGCCGGCGTCCGAAGACGGTCATGCCTGTGGACGCGCATGCCAAGATCGGTTCGCTGCTGAAGGGCGTGCTTGTCGACATGCGAGCGCGCGCGGGCGTCTACAAGCGCATTGATGCCGTCCGAAGCGAGCTTGATGACTGGGTTCAATGCGAACACGATCGGCAGGCCATGTCCGATGCGGTATTTTTCGACCTCTACTACGGAGAGAGTTCCACCGGCGGAAAGCCAGAAACTGGCGAACAGCACGTTAAAAACCTGCGCCTCGCACAGTCCATGCTGGCACAGCACTATCCTGATTGTGCGCCTTTGAGAGACCTCATGGGAAAAATCGATCTCGCGGTCGCATCGCTCGAGAAGATGGGGTGATGGTTAGCGACCCTCGCACCGGCCCGCTATTCGTCGATGGCCACGTCAGTATCGCTCATGCCGGAGTCTGAAAACGCCGGCATGATGTCGCCCGCAAGCAGCTTCTCCTTTGAAAGCAACCCGGCGTCCTCAAGCGTCTCGAAGTCGGGAAGGTCCCGCAGTGTATCGAGACCGAACTCGAGCAGGAATTCTTTGGTCGTGACATAGGTGTAGGGCGCGCCGGGCGTCGGGCTGCGGGGGCCGGAGGCGATCAGGCCGGCACCGCGCAGGTTGCCGATCAGATCGCGGCTGATCTCCTTGCCGAAGAAGGACGACAGTTCGGCACGGGTGATCGGCTGGAAGTAGGCTATGCACATGAGCACCAAGACTTCGGACTGCGTGAGGTCGACCGCGTGCTCGCTTCCGCCGACCGCGGTGCGGATGGCATCGGCATAGGC
>NZ_RZOS01000095.1:0-16065 GCF_004022605.1 Mesorhizobium sp. M4B.F.Ca.ET.089.01.1.1 | reverse complement strand
GCGTAACACCCACTCGATCTGGCGCCCGCGTTCCGGTTCTGTCGTCAACTATCGCCACCTGACCGCGGCAATGATCGACAGCAGGGACTTCGTTGCCGCGAGAAAGCATGCGGACAGCCAGGTGCTGTTGCCACCCGGACCGAAAGTCGCTTTCACCGGCGGGCTCGATTTCAACGATCACAGGCTGATCTGGGCCAAGCTCGACCAGGTCCATGGCAAGCATCCTGACATGGTTCTTCTGCACGGCGGATCACCGAAGGGTGCAGAGTTGATCGCCGCCAAATGGGCTCGCAGTCGCAAGGTGCCACAGATCGCCTTCAAGCCGGACTGGACCAGGCATGCCAAGGCCGCGCCGTTTAAACGCAACGATGCCGTGCTCGACACATTGCCGATAGGCGTCATTCACTTCCCCGGCTCTGGCATTCAGGACAACCTCGCCGACAAGGCCCGCAAGCTTGGCATTCCGGTGATGAAGTTCGGGCCCGCGTGAAGAGGGCTACCAGTCCACTCGCCTCAAGTCATTCGCTATGATTTCCGTCGCTCTCCGCGCGTTCATCGAACGACCGCTCAAGCCGCTCTGGCGACGATCAAGGCAAGGCAGCAAACCACCAGGTTCACATCTGTCTCGTCCTGGAAGCAGAGACAGGGGACCGATCTCCGCGTTTGTCGGCGCAATTCCTTGGTCCGGTCCGAGGACCTGATGCCATCAACCCGTAAAGGGTCGGACTACGCAAAGCGTGCCGCCATTTCGGCTTCGCCTCCACGGTGATTGCGGCCCTCGGCCGGACACATCGGGCGCCTGTCACGCGGGGATCGATCCCCGCTTCCAAGCAGGAGCCGGATCAATGTCCCTCATGGAAGCAAACGCCTTTGCCTTCAGCCTCGCCACCAGCTTGATGGTCAGCATCGTCATCTTTCGTGCCGGCGATGGCACGCTCGCGGTCATGCCGGCAGACGAGTACGATGGTGACCCGTCCGAGATCGTCGGTGAGATAGACCCCCACGCCTCATGAATCGTCGCGGCTTTGCCGACGGACCGGGTGGCGCGGCTGCCTCTCGAACACCGGTGCCGGCAGTATCGTCAGCCTGTAGCGTGGCGTCGTTCGCGCCGCTTTGAGGGTGCCCGGCGAAGGCGCGGGGCTATCGCCTAACATTTGTTAGCGCGGAATACCTGCCTGCCGTGCGAGCATAGTTGCGGCTCGACCCTCGCGGGCTCTAGGGTCGTGACCACCGCTTGCCCGCTGGCTTCGGCCGGCGGGCTTTTTTGTTTACGTCGCCTTATCGACCAGCGGCGTCTTCCGTTTCGGCGCCACGTAGCTGGTGACAAGCCGGACCGTGTTGAGCCTGACCGTGACTGGAACGCCAAGGTTCACCGTCACTCTGTCCTCGTCGACATGCTTGACGTCGCCCACCAGCTCGACTTTCTGCCCGCTGCTCACGTTTGGCGACCGGTCTACGATCGAATGCGGCTGGTGGTAGGAAGGGATCAACACGGCGACCCGATCCTCAGTCACGCGCTTGCGCACGGTCGCTGTGATCGCGACCTCGTCGCCGACTTTGATGCTGCCCTTCGCCATGAAGAAGACTCTGGGGCGCAGGGCAGCATAGTCAAGCAGTTGCTAAAATAGACCATTGCAGGAGGCTCATTCGGACCTCAGTCCACATCGCATGATGAGGCCTGATCGGATACGTTTTGCTCCTCGCCGACTGTTGAAACCACTCCTCCCCGGATTGGAAGATGTCGGCGGCTAGCCCGGCTCGCAAGTCCTGTGTCACCTCGACCAGCGAGCCGGGCTTGGCAAACAGCAGCCCGACGGTCGGGGATGCTTGTTGACCGCCGGGCCTAGCCGGCAAGGCTACCGGCTGGCGACGTTATAGGCTCTTCCATCTTCTGCTATTTGGCAAAAAAGCGGTGGGTGTCGGGTTCCTCTATCCGCAAATCGGATGAGCCCAGAGTCGCGACCCACTCGAAACAAAAGCCAACTTCAGCGGTTCCTGTCATTGGAGGAACCGTTATGTGCCCGGCAATCGACAATGAAGATGAGCGCATCGCCCATCTAAAGCTGTTGGCGGAGCGACTGATGAGGGAGACTGGCATCGGGCAGGAAGAGGCGAAGCGACTGGTCGAGTTGATTGGAACTGATTGGAATTCGCTGCTTCGCGAGGCTAAATTCCTGAAAGGTCGACACTAGAGGGTTGCCGGCCGGCACTAGCGGATCCGCTGGATGCGGCCTTTGTCGAGTCGAAACACCCCGTTCTGGCCGCCCTGCTTCTCAAAGTCGGTTTGTATCTCATCCCAGGTGCCAAGGTACTTTCCGCAATCATCGCAAAAAATGGGCGTATCCGGACGAGCGTCATCGGGAATCCTGAGCCTGATGGTGAGGCAGTATGGGCATTCCAACCGATGATCGAGATATTTCGGGGCCATTTCACCGTGTGCTCTGATTGGCGCTGGATCCGTTCCACATTATGGAGTCTGGGGCCGTCGGCTGCCTCGTCAAGCGGATGCTAATATTTGTGTCCGGACATGGAACAGACCTTCGCGGTCGCGGTTCTATCTTGAGCGGTCATCTCCCGCTTCTGGGTGGCCAGAGAGCCCGTCGCCATGTCCTCCAGGCGACGGGCTCTCTCGTGCCTCCTTGGAAGTACGAAGTGTTCAAAGCGATCACCACAACTCGGTCTCGTCGGGAGATCCGTTGTCGAAAACTTCGAAGACTTGAGAGGCAAGATATTCCCTCTGGTCCTTGTCCTTGAGCGCCGCCGGCGTTCTTTGCACAGTCGGTCAAACACCCGCTGCAGCAAGTCCAGATCAGCGGGTTCGTACACACCACTGTCGCGCGACAATGACATCGCTGCCGACCCTGGTCGGAATTATCTCACACTGCAGGGCTGGCGCGAAGAAAAATCAGCGGGTCAGTCGGCGGTGGATAGCGTCTCAGTCGAAAATTTCAGGGAACAGTTTCAAGTCTGGCGGATTTCTATCGCGAGCGGCCAGTCCCCTCCGCCGCTCCCCAAGCAAAAGCCCGTCGTTCTCTCCCTGAGACGGCGGGCTTGGCGTTTCCTGCAGGTATCGCGCCACGTCGATGCTCGCGTAGGCAGGGTTTAGGCGCTTGTCGCGTCATGATCCGGGGCCGATGTAGACAAGGTCTGGTGGTCGGCCCGGTGCTCAGGCCTAGGCGGCTCGCCTCATTGGTCGTCTCACGTCTGGGAATTCTCGTCATCGTCCTGGCAATGCCTTGGCAGCCTTGGCCAGGGTCGCGCGATCATTGCCGTGCTTGCGGATGAGTTCTCGAACTTGAGCCGGTGTGATGTTGTTCTGCAGGGCGAATAAATTTACCTCATACTCATCGTCAAGCGAGATTTGGCGTGCGGCGCGGAGGTCGGCTCTGCTTTTGTCCTTTGCCATTTTGGGACTCGCTCCGCCAGAATCTCCTTCGAGGAGTTACTTCTATTCCGCCGAGCAATGTGTCTGCCGACGGCGCCACGTTCTGTTGCCGGTGTGGCGACCTCCAGTCTGACCCTCAGAGCGCGCTAGTGATGGGCTCCCTTCGGCGGAAAAGACAATTCCCGCTCCTTCGAAAGCCAGGAGCATAGCGGCGACCTTGCGGGGATGCGGTTTCCTTAGCCCGTTCTCAAACTCACTGATCGTCGATTCGCTAAGATTGCACTTGGCGCCAAGCCGCACGCGCGACCACTTCAATAGCATTCTCGCTGCTCGCGACTGCTCTGCTGTCAGGTTTCGCACGTCACGGACCTCCTGCTGACCAACAGTGGACTGAACGGAAGGTTCCCGGACCATTTCAGGGTTTGCTAACGGAACTGAAACAGCCATCCGATATTGAATCAATTCGATGTCGCGTGGGTCTCGATGCGTAAAAGGGTTCCGGGGCCAGGGCCTTTCTCGTTATCGGATCCAAACGGCCCTCCCCGAAGTTGCCACTTGCGCTTACCGATCGGGACTTCGGTCGCAAGCTCGACTAAGCCGAATGCCGGCTTAGCCATCTCATTAGAAAGTGCTAAAGTTTCCTTATCGGAGCTATTTGATGGATGAGGCAGCCGTTTACCTAGAGGCGAAGCGACGGGCCGATTCGCTTGCGCCGCCGCCCAAATTTGACCCTTTCCGTGCAGGAATGAACGGGGCGGTTGTGACCGCAAGCGCGATGGCGGTCTTCCACCGGCTTGCTGTTGTCGACCACATGACGGGGGCAATCGGCGTCATCATCCTTTTCGGATTTGCGCTGCCATACTTCCATCTGCGGAGCGAGGATCGAAGGCACTCGGAGGCCTTTGAGGCTGAGTATGCCAGTCAGTTGGACCTGGAGAGGGCACGAGAAATGAGCGTGCCTGCTGTCAAGACAAGCTCATCTCCGCTGAGACGAACCCGTCAGCCGATAAGAAAGACCCGCCTGCCGGCAAAACCCGCTCGGGGTGGCCGCCCCCGTTGGAGCACCCGTTGGCAGGGTCCTAAGTCAATTTAGCAAGTTGGAACAAAATTCGTGAAGGGTGAGGAGAAGCTCCGCCACGCGTCGGCTCTATTGCCGGCGGCGCGCGCGGCGCAGCACGCGCGGCCGGAACGCGAGCCGTGGAGAGCGTCATCGACGCTTTGCGAAATAGCGGCAACGACAAAGCAATTGCCGATATGGCTCGTAGCCTGACCGGCGGCCCACAACAGAGTGCCGTGCTCGATGCGCTTATGAGGGCAGGCCAGGGCTCACCGCTTCAGCAGTCAGAGATCGATCGTGTGGCGCGCGCTCTGCTGCTCAGCGGACCGACTGCCGTCAACCGCCCTTGAACACGCTTGGCGGTTTTCGTAAATCCAGAGAAGCAGCACGGCGGCGGCGCCGACCATGAAGCCAACAGCAAATTTCACACCGAGCAAATTGAACATCCAGTCGGCGCCCTGATGGATCACGGCCAGGACGGCAATGGTTCGCTCTTGGAACAAATCCGACGAAGCGCGGTTGAAAAGGTGTCTGCGATTGTTCCCCTCAAAGCTTTCGCAGACTGGGTGGAAACACCGGCCCGCGTCCTTGCCGAGAGGGCGCGGGTTCTCCATTCAAACCAGTCGCTGGATACTTCTTCTAGACGGAAACACCGTCGCCCCCGCCTTGCTTCTCAAAGTTCCGGCGAGCGTCATCGTGGCCATCTCCTTGCCCGCTGTTTAGGTCGGCGGGCTTTTTGCTCGGCTGGCCTTTTGCCGTAAAGGGCTCGGCGCTCCAATGCTCGACTTAATGCTTGGAGAAGGCGGCTTCATTCTCGCATCCTCCCGCCACTGCTTGAAGCGAACAAAGGCTTCTGCTGCGGCATCGCATTGGATACGCGATGGACCATTTGAGTGCAGGATCACTTGCGCTGCGCGCCTGGAGAGGCCGTGCTTTTCCATGAACAAATCGAGGTCGTACGGGCAGTTTTCGGAGACTGGGTCGCCGCTGACCTGATATTTGCCCACTCGATCCTCCTATCCCCTCACGGCAACGCGCGAAGTCGGCGAGCAGTCTGCGATGGAATCGAGGTCGACTGTGACCAATCCACCGCCGTCAATCCGAACGGTTATCTTGCCGTCGGTGCTATCGACGCGCGTCGCAAAGCCGCTGATTGGGACTTTTTCACCGGCCCTTGCCTTCTTCGGCGTGTCGATCGCAAGGGGAAAGTTGTAAGTCGGGATGCTCACGCTCGAAATACCATTCTCCATCACCTTCAGGATGGTGGCTGTCAAAGTGATCTCGTCACCAACTCGCGGACCTCGCGCCATCGTCTCCACCGCTTTGAGCCGGGTAGTTATTTAAACATTCAAGTTAGCTAAAATGTTCCGGAACCGGATCGGGGTTTGGCGCGGTCGGGCTTTTCGGAACCGTTTGCGTGTTTTCCTGTTTGGAAAGCCGAAGGGACCGCCTCGCAAGGAGACAACGATGAACCGGCTACTTTTCGCGTTACCTATCTTGGCCCTGTCCACTGGGCTTGCCATTGCACAGTCAACCAGCACCACGAGCGGATCTTCCACGACGACCACCACGACGACGACGATGCCGAGCACTACCAATCAAGGCACGGATCCGACCACAACAAGCGACACCAATCCGAAGTCCGCGAAGGATTGCGCGCCCGGCCACCAGACCGGCAGTGCGAAGCAGGCGGCTCCGGGGCAGCAGGACACCGATGCAAAGTCGGCTGCTCCAGGTCAGATGAAAACGACGACCGAAGGCTGTTGAAGCGAGCGAAACGAGCAGATTGGCCGGCGTCAAGGGCACAGGCCGATCGCGTTGTCATATCCCGCCAGCAGGAACTCGGCGGTGCGGGGTTTCTGAGCTTGAGCACGATGGAATAAGCGACGGCCGAGCAATGGGAACATGGCGGACCAAACTGAACCCGCCAATCGGGACGTGAGGCAAGCGCGGGTTCCCTTCTCCAAAGGCATACTTTGCGGCCTGCCTAGACAGCGGGCACTGTAACGCGGCTCCGGCACCTCCTCGATGTCGGTGTATGGCCCGGCCTGCAGAATCCTGTGTCACCTCGATCTAAGCAGACCGGGCTATCGCTCGACCCTGATTGACCGGAAGTTGGTCAATCTTGTTGCTGACCCAGCTTCTTCGCCTCGCGCTCAAGCGTCTCGCGATCATTGCCGTGTTTAGCAATCAATTCGCGGACCTCTGGGATCGTGAGTTGGAACTTGCTCGCAAGATAGCCAACTTCGTATTCCTCGTCTCCCGACACCCGGTCGCGGTCTCGAAAATCGGTCTTGCTCTTGTCGTCTGCCATGGCTGGTCCTCCTAGTTGAAAGAGAACAGCAACCGTGCCGGAATGTTCCGACGACCTTCAGCAAACGCTAACGGAACGCTTACGGGCGTGGCAGCGCGTCCAGGAGGCTCCAGGAAGTCAACCGAAGGGTATGAAGCGGCTTGCGACGCAGTGGGTCAAGCCGGGGCTGATCGGCCGCGTGAAGCACCTGCGCGGCGAGGAAGACCTACGACATGCTTCGCTGCGGGATTTCTGGGATGAGCCCTAAAGGCAGCGCCGCGCCACAGAGGCGATCGGAAGGCCATCGCTTTGCCAGCGTTAAGGCTTGTGGGTTGACCCGTTGACTAATACCGTAGGCAGATCTTGTCGGGGGCATACCCATGGTGAACTTGGAAGACCTCTACCGGATACTGCGCACAGGCCATGTGCAAGCGCAGGGGGTGGTGGATACGGTCCCTGTTCCTTTGCTGGTGCTAGACGGGGCCCTCTGCATCCAGAGCGCCAACCGCGCATTCTTCCGAACATTCAAAGTCCAGCGCGACGACACCATAGGGAGGCGTATCTACGAGCTGGGAGATGGTCAGTGGGATATTCCCGAACTGCGTCGCCTGCTCACGGACGTGATCCCGAAGAGCGCCGCTGTTATCGACTACAAGGTGGAGCACGATTTCCCCGGTGTCGGGCAGCGGACCATGCTGGTTACGGCTCGCACCATCAATCAGGACGACGTAGGCACCACTATGTTGCTGTCGCTCGCCGATGCTACGGACAGAACCCGCACCGAGGCCGAATTTGAGGTTCTCGTCGGCGAGCTTCGGCATCGGATGAAGAACCTGCTGGCACTGGTACGGGCACTCGCTAACCAGACCAAGGCTGAGGGCGTCTCGGGGGAGGCATATCGAGACGCATTTCTTGGCCGGCTGGCGGCCGTCGTGGACGCGAATGACCAAGGGCTCGTCGGCGGCCGCGATGGCGACCTTGCTGCGCTGGTAGCACATGCGCTCGAACCGTTCGCAGCAAGCCCCAACGCCGTAAAGATCGACAACGGGCCGCCTGTTAAACTGGATAGCAAGAGTTTGATGTCTCTCGCGCTTGCGCTCCATGAGCTGGCGACGAACGCTCTCAAATACGGGGCTCTGTCGAAAGCAGGCGGACAGGTTCACGTGCGCTGGGAGGTTGAGGAAGCGGAGACCCGACTGCTCCGGCTGACTTGGACCGAAAGCGGTGGTCCCAAAGTGACCCCGCCAGCTTCTACGGGCTTTGGGACGAAGTTGATCCAGTTCGCAATAGCATACGATCCGGGGGGCAAGGTGGAACCTACCTATGCGGCCACCGGTTTAAAGGTGCAGATGGTCATTCCGCTCACGAGGGCGAGCCAACAAGATTGAAGGCAGGTGCAAAAGACGGTCCTTATCGTGGAAGATGAATTTCTGATCGCGATGGACCTCAAATCCATGCTCGAACGGCGGGGATGGCGTGTGCTGGGGCCTGTTGCGACCGTGGCGGCAGCATCTCGCATACTGGAAAGCGAACTGCCGTCCGTCGCCTTGCTCGACGTAAATCTGGGCAATGAGCTGGTCACGCCAGTAGCGGAAAAGTTGAGCAGCTTCAATGTACCATTCGCCTTGGCGAGTGCTTACGATCGGCCGGAGCTTGTCGGCGGGGCCGTTCTAGCGGGTGCGCCCAACGTTGGGAAACCCACCCCAGAGCGGCGCCTCCTGGACGTATTGGCGAAGTTACTGGAACCTGACGCCCTGCGGCCGTCTACCTACAGATAATCCTCGCCCTCGGCCCGATGCTCAAAGCAAAACCGTGTGGTGACTGCTTCGGCCTGGCAAAGCCCCAGCCTGCATCCTTGCCGCATCCAGCGTGCTCGCAAACGTGGTGCTGGATGCCCGGCGGGGTTGCATGTTCGGGATCTGGCAGGCGGATTTCGTCGCTCATTTGCTACAGTGAACAAAATGAGAACAAAAATGTCAAGGGGCTCTTGACCGAACAGGAACATGTTCTCCATTTCAGAGCATGCCCGAGCAACCGGAAAAATGGCCGAAAGGCGCGAAATGGACGTTGATGCATGTGCACAATGCCGGCCAGGTGGCTAGGATCCGCTGCGGCTATTGCAACATTCGCCGCTCCTATAAGCCGATCGAACTGAGGGAGGTAATCGGCAACGCTACCATAGAGGATGTCGGGGCCAAGGTTCGCTGCTAGAGATGTGGGCGCAAAGAGTCAATGAGGGCCGAGCTATTCCACCCGGTCGGGCAGGAACTTGAGACCATCCGCTTTCGGCGCCTGGTCGAGATCCGGTGGGAGCGGCGTGTCGTTTGGAGGGACGAGTAGAGCGGCCCGGCAGGCTGGCGTGGGTGGGCCGCAAACGCCGGGCCTAACCGGCGCTGGGTTCGGGTCGAACGCGGCGCCGCTGGTGAAACAATACGCTTTTGCCGAAATAGCAGGCACATATCCATAAGGACGAACGTGGGAGTAGCCCAACGTTTCAGTGTTTCATCTCGGACCGAATGCTGGCATCAATTTTGCGTCAGACGAATTGCTGGTACAGCAAAGGATTTTTCGCATTGCGACTGTCTGCTCAGCCTGCGCGAAGGCCAGGATCACCGAAGTACATATACTCAGCGCCGCTGCAGATCGAGGATGTGCAGATCGACGAGAATGGCGATGTGACGGTGTCGATTATTGCCGACGACATCTACTCGAAGAATTCCACACAGCGCTATCAGATCACGTTGACCGAAGCCGAAATCAGCATTCTCGCCCGCGGCGTCAGGCCCCAGAAAGCGTTGACCGTCGGCTAGGCGGAGGTCTGGACGCCGTGTCCTTGACGCGCGTGACTAGCTAGGCCAGCTTCAGAACTAGATGGAGAGCCGTTTTTTGTTGGCTCTGATTTTAGATAGACCGCTGCGACCTTGCCCACCGAGCCGGTAGCGAAGAGCGTCCCGGCGAGCGCGGCCGCCTCGACTTTCTCAGTGAACATTTGCTTCGCTTCCCGCTCTGCCAATTTACCTCCCTGAGCAATTCGCAATGTACGAAGCCAGGTTACCTGATGCGCTTCCAGCGCCGACAAATAAAGATCGAACCACGGGTTGAACATTCGCACCTCCAGATCGCACAGGAGAACGGCCGCATCGAATGTCGGTTCCTAAGCGGGGATCTGCATAGCCGCGGAGACGCGAATGCTGGCCGCCCGCCTGCTCGCACAGGGAAGTGCCAGAGCGCGCCGGACCGTTCGGCGCTTTAGGACAGCGAAAACGGCTGGCACGCTCTGGTGGCTCTTGGAACCTAATGCCCGACTTTGACTTATGTCGGCCATGAGCACCCGTGGGACTGACTTTTTGTACAAATGGATAGTCGCCAACGTTCCTGAGACGGTGGGTGCCGATATCATCTCGGTTGCCGAGTTGACGCAAAAGCTGTTCGCCGACGCGAAGTCGGTAGGCATCAGCAGCACTGAGATTGAGGAAGGCACCGGCAGCGTCTATGAGGTCATCCTCGACGCAATCGTTCATCACGACGCTGGTATTACAGATTGATGAGATAGCAGAACGTGCCGTCCAACAAACGAACATACCGTCTACAGATCATGCTCAATGCCGAGGAACTGGCCGTGCTGGATGCTTGGCGGTTTGAGAGGAGAATGCCGTCTCGATCTCAGGCGGTACGAGAATTGTTCCAGCGCGGCCTGAGGGTAGCGGATCAGGATGCCGATCGAGCCGCGCGTTCGGCTGAGTACGGGGTTTTGAAACTGCCAGGGGAGAGGTGACGGCGCGCTTCCTGCTGGATTTTCGGGAGGAGCAGAAATAGCGGGCGTACTATATGAAAATCTACTTCGTCGAAGAGACGCGAGACGGCGCTGTGGTGGCGTCGCATTCTGTCGCGGCGTTAACGCCGTTCGAAGCTGCTGCGAAAGCCACCGGAAGAACGGTCACACTTCGCAATGGCGACTCCGAGTGGGTTCGGGTCACTGACACGACCGAAAGGCCGCATCGGAGTCGTCACCGACCCACCGTCTTTGAATACAAAGCGATCGGCCGCAGGGCCACCTAGCACAGCGGGTACGAAAGAACGCGCGCTGGCGGGCTTCCCTGTGGCGCGCTATATCGGCCGAATGAGCAAGGGCTGGACGTTCCAAAGCTTGATCGACGCCAAGATGACCGTGACGGCGTTATGTCATTGGTCGCCCTGCAACCATAGCCAAAAGCTCAATCTCGCCCAGCACCCGACACCAGCCCCACGCCTACGGCAAGGCCAAGGGCGGATGATGATCGCCTTTAGGTCCGGCGGGCCTTCCTAATTCTCCGCATGACTGAAGACGACGGCGCCACTGTCCTTGCGAACTTCAACCGACACAATCCCATCGTCGCCCTTTCGGGTCTGGAACATGGAGATTGCATGGTCTCTGGCGGTCTTCTCGGCGTCGAAAGTTGCCTTGTCGACAATACCCTGTCTTCCATACCAGATGACGGTGTAGGCCATCGTTGTCAGTTTCGACCGGTTGGTCTGACTCTCGGTGGCAAGCTTTCACATGGATTTGCGGCCAATCTGGCGGATCGCCTCTCTCTTAGCCACAGGGACTTTTTTCTTGCCAGTTTCTCATCGAGAACGTCATCAACGGCCGATCGGCCACACTTCGCAATCACATAATCGGCTCTGTTCGTTCGAAAGTCTTCTTTTTGAACAGACAACATCGTTCCTCCCGGTTCGAGGCCTCCCTCCCTTTTTCGCTGATTGGAGACACTAGCTGCCGATGTATCGCGTAAGTCTACCAATTGGGGATTGAGTAAAACGATGCACTCTGCATCGCGCTGCCACGTCAGGCGTCAATCGGACAGGAGCAACACCACGATCCCTAGCACCAGACGGCGCCAGCGAGCATCGAGGCGGTGATCGCGGCGATGTAGAGAGGGAGCCAGTCGCCTATTTGCAAGGCCAAGCTTCCCGCAGCGCCGCTGTCGCCATGTACCTTGCGGGCGACTGCCGTTCCTCGGGGTGACGTTCGACGTACTGACAAACGACGTCCAAGATCTGCTTGCCAACTACGTCGGGAGGTAGGCAGAAGTACCTAGGCGCGCCACCTTGAGAGCCAATTTCCATCCCGTCGACAAGGCCAAACGCATAAACGATCGCGGCCTTGTTCCCGCATGCTTTGTCTAGGTCGTTCCTGGTCCACCAACTGGCTGAGGTTAGTTGACAAGCGGCGACAGAAATTCGCTCTGGGAAGTCTTCCTGGAGGGCCGACGGTCAGGAGGCTGTGGGACAGACTGGCCCTGAGGTTAGCATTCTTCTCCGACTTTCGATGGCTTATTCCAGGTGATAACCATCTCTTGTGCCTGATCGAACAAATTGTTCGACAGAGAGCCCGGGAACCCCGCAAGGGGAGTGCTTGACGATTTCGGCGAACAGAAGCATCGTGCCAAGCGGAGCCTAGAAACTCCCGCCGATAGGGCTTGCCGGCCCGTTAGGCAGCCAGAGCGTAGGTTTTTGCTCGGCCATGTGTAGGTTGTTGATCCTCGCCCTCACCTTCTTGATCACCTGTGGCCCTGTGTCCGCAGCAGAGCATTGGTTTGCTCAGGACGGTGACACGCTGTGGCATGATAAAAAGCGATTTCAATTGCTCGGTTTTGACGCCCCCGAACTTTCGCAGGCGTGTTTTGATGCCGCTGATAAAATCTGGCCCTGCGGCAAGTATGCGCGTGACCACATTCAACACCTTATTGCCTCAGGGCATGTATCCTGCATCATCGAAGGCAAGGACCGTTCTGACGACGACGTCGGCGTCTGCTTCGTGGGAGGAATCGATCTCGGAGGCGACCTAGTGAAACATGGATTGGCGGTAGCCGACACTCGATACCTTGCCGAAGAGCGCGACGCTCGTATTGCCAAACGCAACTTGTGGGCAGGTAGCTTTATCGATCCCGGCGAATATAGAAGGGGTGGCCGTCCATAGCTGCTATCCGCTTCTGGGTCCGTTGGTGGAGCGGCCAGGCCTGCTACCTGTGGCCTTTGTAGAAGCAGGCCGGGCTGCTTGTCGCCGGCACAAATTGATCGGCCAACTGAATTAAGCGAAAACTCATGCTTGGACCGTACTAAGCAGAGATGCCTTCACGTCAAACCCTAGTAGAGTACGCCATCCTCGCCACGTTGATCGTGGCAACAGCATGGATCGGGCTCCACGACTGGCAATGGGCCACCCAGTAGGGGAGCTAGCCAGAGTGCGCGGTGCCCCCCTTGTAGATTAAGCAAGCCGGGCGCTCGAAACAAAAGCTAGCTTCAGCGGTTCCCATCATCGGAGGAACCCATGTGCCCGGCAATCGACAATGGGGATGAGCGCAAAGCCCGTCTAAAGCTGTTGGCAGAGCGATTGACGAGGGAGACTGGCATCAGGGAGGAAGAGGCCAGGCGCCTGATCGACTTGATTGGAACCGATCGGAATTCGTTGCTTCGCGAGGCTAGGTTCCTGAAAGGTCGACACTAGACGGTTGCCGGCCCGGCACTAGCGGATCCGCTGGATGCGGCCCTTTTCGAGGCGAAACACCCCGTTCTGGCCGCCCTGCTTCTCAAAGTCGGTTTGGAGATCATCCCAAGCGCCAAGATACTTTCCGCAGTCATCGCAAAAAATCGGCGTCTCGGGACGAGCGTCATCGGGAATTCTCAGCCTGATGGTGAGGCAGTATGGGCATTCCAACCGATGATCTAGATATTTCGGGGCCATCGACCAGTTCACCATCTGCTCTGATTATTGGCGCTGAATTCCGCGCTGGCCAAGCGTTAGTTCTGGCTCGCCAAAAGGCGTGGTGGTTGGTCGTGGAGGGAGGTGGCAAATCGCCGGGCCAGCCTGGTTTCCGCTTCGTGCGCAGCAAAAATGCCGCGCGTACCGTCGAATTCCATCGGGATGTGAAACATTTGAGCCGTGTCCAGGACTATCTCCTCAATGTCCTCAAGGGCGATATTCTCCGAGTGATGGCGACGCCTGACTTGTTCCGCCACGACCGGAACGTTGACAATGCCAAGCCTCTGGAAGGCCTCAGTGACACTCGCCGTGACGTCGTCCAGTAGGGTCTGTGAATAATGGTAGCGCATGGTGACCTCTTGTCCTCCGGGACCGGGTTACCCTCACCTTCACCATGCGCGCCCGCGAAGCGGAGCGCAAGTCACAAAGCATTAAATAAACTAATATTTTCAATAAGTTAGTACTTACGGTAGAAGCAGCCCCTAATGCATTCGCCTCATAAAGCGTACAAGCCCAAGAGGATGGTCATGCAACCTTTGGAGTGTTATGCTCATTATGAGCTAACTACTCATTCGACGCCTTATGGGTGAGGTCGTAAAATGCCACAAATCGAGAGACCTGTACGTCTTCAAATAATGCTGTCGCAAAGGGAAATTGATGCGCTGGAGAACTGGCGCTTTGAAAGACGAATGCCAAGCCGAGCGGCAGCGGTGCGTGAGTTGTTGAGGCGGGGCCTGGCTGCTGAGGGCTTTCTCTTGGCGGATGGAAATATCAAATCTCAGGATTTTGGCATTGTCGGTAAAAGAGACGGACAGGGAGACACCAATTAGGACGCTTCATCGCGCGACCTTTGACGCCAGGCCCAGGACCCTGCATGCCTCGGATGCAGGATTTGGGGAAGAATTCGCCTAGTGCGCAGTTGGGCCTACATGCTAAAATCTCACCAATGGACCAACGAACCATTGATAGAGCGCTCTTCCTGCTCAGGCAGTATCGCGACACTCTTGTAATGAGCCACGCGCCAATAGGGCCTGACGGCGTTCCTGAGATACGCACGCCAGCACAGGCGGCTGATCCGCTCGAAATAGCCGCGCTGGAAGATATCGCCTCGCTCGATGCGGTCATCAAAGAGATGTCGACCTAACGTCTCCGACGGAAGGAACCTAATGCCCGGCCGGCGCTTGTCGCGAGATGAGTACGCGCGGCATCAACTTTCTCCACAAATGGATTTCCAACAACATCCCGGAGACGGTCGGCGCCGACATCATCTCCGTGGCTGAATTGGCCCAACAGCTTTTTGCTGACGCCAAGGCACTCGGGATCGGCAGCACTGAGATCGAGGAAGAAATTGGGAGCGTCTATGAGGTGATCCTTGACGCGACCGTTCATCGCGAGGCCGGCGTGGCGGATTGAGCGATGGGATGCATGCAAAGTCGGCCAATCTACCTCAACGGCTGTGACGTGATCGCGTAAGGCAATCACCGGCCGAGTGAGGTTCCTTCGAGGCGAGCACATACTTCGGCATGCCTCGATGTAGCCCGCTGGCCTCGGCCAATCCATATGCTAAAATCTCACCTATGGACCAGAGGACCATTGATAGAGCGCTCTTCCTGCTCAGGCAGTATCGCGACATTCTTGTGATGAGCCACGCGCCAATAGGACCTGATGGCGTTCCTGAGATGCGCACGCCAGCACAGGCCGCTGATCCGCTCGAAATAGCCGCGCTGGAAGATATCGCCTCGCTCGATGCGGTCATCAAAGAGATGTCGGCCTGAATGATCCCGGCCAGTATGGTCCTTTGAACGGTGCGTTCACGGGTGCTAATATGTGTCCATGCTTGCGTGGGACACCGATCAGGAAATCATCGACAACGCCCGTCGTATCATTGACCGGACGTACCGGGAGATTAGGGAGATCAAATGGACGGTCGATTCAAGCCGGCGCACTATTGAACATTCGCGCCAGGTTCTAGAACGTTCTCACGCCCTGCCTTTTCCAGCAACCGCTCTAAGTGCTGTTGGTGCAGATGCTGCATATCTTCGAGCAAATTCAGAAAATCGCGCGCTTGTCCGAGAGGCAGGTGAAGACGCTTGAATCCCGCGATACGATGCCGTTGCTGGATGAGGTGCTGCTCGCCTAGTTGGATGTGCCGTCACACCTTTTCGCTGTCGTCAGCCAGTGCCATCAACGCCAACGGTCGCGAGGCCGAGGCGTTCCCTTTGTGACCCAAACGGGTTTTTTTCTGCCTCCTTGTCGATTTCGGCCTGACAGAGGAATATATTCCGTCCAGGTGCGGCGACCCCATTTCGCGAGGATCGCCATGTCAATGAAATTCCCCTTCGTTGAAGACACACTCGGCAAGAAGCTGGAGGCGGGCACAGGCATGTCGGTCGACTGTCTCACATGCCGCCGGAATGCGGTCCTGAACGTGGCCGAGCTGGTCAAGCGCTTAGGCCCGGATCATGGCGCGATGCACTGGGATCTGGTCAAGGTGATCTTCTGCCACGAGTGCCGCGGCGCCGGCCGAGACGACCGGAACCTACAATTCACCAACCACGCGGCCACACCGGACAAGCGCAAAGGCTGGA